>DASQQM010000305.1:0-7117 GCA_035643475.1 Anaerolineae bacterium
CGCTGAAGCGAAGATTCATTGGGGATTTACACAAGAGCACGCACAGGATGTTTTTGGATTACATAAAAATTAAGATGTTGGAGTACTAGAATGCCTCGTCAACGGGGCATTTTCTATTTCTTAAAAGCATGAGCCCCTCTCGGATTCGAACTTCTTATGCGCCGTAAAGCCGCAAGTGTTTCTACGCGACAGCTTGCTAAAGTAAGAATATAGCCGAATAATTTATATATGGAATCAAAAACCTTTGTTGGTGGACTCAGGGCGGAGCTCTGGAATTGGACGTTCCCATTCGCCGCCTTGTGTGCTTCCAGAGACCAGCTAATCATTACAGTTCTTGGTGAGAAAAAGTACATTTTCACGCCTGATCAAGTGGTTGGAATAAAAAAACGTTTTGGTGGAATTCAGATCTTTCATAACATAGCTAGTTACCCAACACTGATAATATTTTGGTACTTCAATCCGTCAAAGGTCCTTAAGGCTATTGAAAGCATAGGGTTTACTCCACTTGCAGCAGGAGATATGGATGATAGCGAGTATCAGACGCAGCGGCAATTTGCAGTGGTTTTCATTTTATTAATCTTCGTCCCTATCATAATTGTGGCAGCCTTAGACGCTATTGGCTGGATAAGGTAGCAATCATGCTTAATCGCTCACACCGATAGCATTCAAAATAACCACCATGTTTCGCAAGATGAGCTAATCGTTCGACCGGGGATCACCATATCCCAAATATCTTGTTCTCTTAAGACCTAATTCCACTATTAGCAAACGTTCGAAGCTCGTCTACCAGGGCCCGCAGAATAAAACATCAGGTTCTAGCCTATAGGGGCTCGCTATTTTGTGTTTGTGGGGTCGCAATCTTCTTTTGCCAAAGCGTCGTGCCTTCCGGAACTAAGAGTGCCCATAGAGCAAATTCCTTGTGAAGATCGATGCCTAACGTATACATTGTGCTACTCCTTTCTTCTTCAGCGAATTTCTTTGAGGGTAGCATATTTCCATGGAATCGAATCCGGGGAGCAAGTATGGAAGACTATAGCGTTGTGAAGCCATAATCTTTTTGTTTTTTCCTTGTAATGCCTACGGGAGAGTAATTTTAACGTCGTATAACGTAAATACCTTCGTCCCCAGTAAGGAAGATGTTTCCCTTGCTATCAACCGCAGGGCTTTGACAAGCTGACCAGCTTACATAGCCACAAACCTCATACTCACCTTTGTCGTCTAACATGTAGGCATCAAAACTGTGGTCACCTGTATATAGATACAGCCGGTTATCTAATCCTTTAAGGAAGAAATTATAATCAAGGCTCTCGCGGTCTTTGTGTGACCATTTTATAGAACCGTCGTTATTTAATGCAGATATCGCACCTAGATCGTTCATGTAGCAGATAGTCCCAAGCCTATCCTGTAATAGCTTTGAAGATGTTCCGTCTCCTTTATATGCCCACTTCTTTATGCCAGCAGGGCTTACTGCAACTACCGCACCTTTTGCATTCTCTCTGTCGTTTTCTAGCAAATCCTCATAATTAATTGTGGAATAGCTGATATAGATAGTTCCATCATCGGCTACAAAAGGTGCAGACAGAGAGGCTTTAGAACCTGTTTTGTATGACCACTCTTTAAGTCCACGCTGGTTGAGCGCATACAGGGTTCCTTCTGAATCGCCGTAATATACTTTTCCTTGTTTATTAACGGCCAATTGTGTAATAACACCTTCAGGCCTTGCTTGGTACGACCACTTTTTCTTGCCGTTTTTATCCAAGGCGACTATCATGCCGGTGTTTGAAGAGAAATAGACGGAACCATCCGCACCGGTAGCCGGTGTTTTAGAAGGCGCAAATTCCTTAAATATCCAACCGATTCTACCGCTAGGTTCAACCGCATAAAGCCCGCCTTGTCCCTCTTGCAAGGCAAAGCCAATAAAAAGCATTCCGTTTCCGCTAATTACTAGTGGCTGTGTTTCGAACTCGTCGTTAGAAATCAGCTTACCGCGAAAAGCGAGCCTCCACTTTAATGATCCTTTTGGATCTACAGAGTAAAGATAGCTGCTCTTAGCTGTTGTGGCGGTAAAATATATTGTGTCATCTTTGCCTATAACAATAGGGCTTCCGAATGCATCCACATCGGAAGCAAGTTTATAGAATAGTTTTTGATCAGATAATGCCATATCGACCAATTGTACAGCCGGACCACATCCGGCAACTTGGACTAATAAAAAACAGGCGATTGCAATCAGCATCGCACTTAAAAAGCG
Source organism: Anaerolineae bacterium (assembly GCA_035643475.1). Classification (GTDB taxonomy): domain Bacteria; phylum Actinomycetota; class Aquicultoria; order Aquicultorales; family Aquicultoraceae; genus DASQQM01. The sequence continues at coordinate 2,252 of DASQQM010000305.1, forward strand.
TGACATTTTCATGTGCTTACTCCTCAGAACAGAATACCCTATCAGCATAAAAATCACGTAAAACATATGCAGCACTAGTATACTTTAAGGAAGCTAAAGGCAGAAGCGGTGGAATTTTTGCAAGTGGAAGGTATGTAAAGGATGATAGATCACTAAGCATTAGCTTTAGACATTCGCTTGGATGTGTCACGTATCGTATCGGCACAGTTGAGGTCGGTCACCAGGACTATATGAAGTACGTTGCCGGCTCGGGAAAGGCACAATACCTTAGATTCTCAGATGACCCGATGGATGGTTTCAAATTGATCCCGTTGTTGGGTGGCTGCGCCTGTCGTCGGTTAAACGCGTCGTGCGCCTCTGTAAGCTAGCCCGCGAAGAGGATAGTTGCCCTATTCGTTCGGTTCTCGACATAGATTCTCGGCATATACTCGTGGTCCGTACAGCATATATCCGATTCCCACTAAGATGAGAATGTACTCACCGGCGGTAACGGCAGGCGGAGGGGGAACCGTGAAGAAAAACCTTGCCTGGTCGGCGGGCGCGGTGAGGAAAAGGAGCGCAGCGTCGATTACCGCCAAAACGCCGGCGAGCTTGGGTCTTCGAAGGAACAGCGAAACCAGCCCGGCAAGCGGAATCAATAACCCCACAGTTATAAAGAACCCTGCAAACGCCAAAGTCCGTAGTTCATTCATACGAGTCTCGACTCCCAACGGAGTCAACAGGAAGCCCAGAATGAAGCCCAACCCAAACAAAACTGCCAATACCCGCTCTGCATTCCCGAAAGACGTCTTTGTATTAGATGATGAAGACATTTCTTATTTTCCTATCTTATTATCCTCATTGAAGAACAACTAATAAAGCTAAGTTTGTAGGCCGTCCCAAGTATTGACCACCTGCAATATAAGGGGGCGGTCCCTCGCTGGCTTGAAAGTTTAATGGTTCATCTTCTCTGCCAGCCTCTTAATATTTAGGAGCATTTTTCGCTGCATGACGAAGTGAGGCGTTTCCAGAAAATAGTGTATGCCCTCCTTTATCAATACACGTGGGTTGCCGTCCATCAGGTACCGGGCAATCAGGCGCGTAACCTCATCACTTCTTTCGTCAAGGATAAAGGCCCAGGTTGAATCAGTGAAGACGTTTGCATTTATATCCGGGCTGACAGCTTGGCCGGTTTTTTGGATCCATCGAGCGAAGAACGAGTGAATGCCCTGGGACAACTTCCCAAACCACAAGACCAAGGTTGGGAGCGATAAGGACTGGGTCACCGACCTCAATCTGCTGTAATTCGGGAACGATATGGTTAATAGTATGTATATCGGCGCCGGCTAGGTTTTCAAGCCAGTCGTAGCTAAAGAACCCGCCACGGTTTTGCCCGATTTGCTGCAACCAGGGCCAGATCCGGGAGGCGGGCGCGTTGATAGCGACCGCGTGCGTTGCCTCGTAAACTGGATTCTGTACTACGTCGTCTCCCGGCCACCTACGATGCAGCTCGTTCTGTGTTGTCCCCCAATTCAGCTGCCAGGGACTTATGAACAGTTCGTAAACCCAAGGAAATGCCGCCCCTAGAGCTGCTATTGCAATCATGTTAGGCGTAAGGCGCCCGCGCCTCGCCCCAGCTAAGCCTGCAGCCACCGCTGCTATGCTCGCACAAAAAACGATGAGGGGGCCGCCAACAATCACACCGGCCCCGCGAAGCCCGGATAGAGCGGAAGCCTTTTGTGGTGCCATAACCTTGGTGGGCTGGGTTAGCTTATCAGTTCTACGTGTGGCTGCGCGTTTTGCTTCTGCCATTTTTAACCTCAGTATTTGCGAACCAACATTTACACCCGAGTCTATTCCCATATTTGTGCCAATTTCTGCTCCTCCATTAAGAGTCTTTGAGTGACGCTTTTATGTTCCCACAAGATGAGAAGTCTACCGCGATGCTTATGGAAGTCTTGCCTACCTTTGTAAGCTTATTTATGACTACGAACCAGATTAGAAGAATTCTTTTATTTAGATGACATAGTTTTAGGGGATAGTGACCAAGGAAACTTAAAGACACCACCTTGCAGATTTTATTGTTTAGGTGAGAAGAATGAAGCAAGAAGCTACGATACAAACCAGAAAGAAACCGCAGACGCAAATAAACTTACGAGAGGTCTTGCTCGTCTGTGGTATTCTCGCTCCGCTGCTTTTTGTTGGTACTGACATACTCGCAGGTACACTATATCCGGGCTACAACTTCATCTCTCGATCCATCAGTGAGCTATCTGCTATTGGCGCTCCGACGAGACCACTCGTCCTTACGCTTAACCTCACGGCTGATGTGCTTATGATCGCGTTCGGAGTGGTCGTCTGGCTATTAGCTGGTCCGAAGCGTTCCCTGCGCATCATGGCAGGCCTGATTGTCGGAAACGCGGTCGTCAGTTTAGTGGCAAGCGTGTTCTTCCCAATGCACCTTGGTGAGGCTGCGAGTGCGTCTTCCAACATCATGGGCGTAATTCTCGGGGCTGTGAGCGTGGTCTTCTTTCTGCTGGCAATAGGGTTCGGAGCCGCTGCGTATAGAAATTGGTTCCGTTTCTACTCGATTGGGATACTTCTGGCATTCCTCGTATTAGCCATTTTGAGATTATCGGGTGCTCTCGGGGTTCCCGCAGGACAGAGCGTGTCGTTGGTCGGGGTTCAGGAGCGCACCATGGTCTACAATTACCTGCTATGGGTGCTGGTACTGGCCATTACCCTCTTGCAAACCAAGGAGGGGCAGGAGGCGACACCTGTAGCACTACCTGATAGGGGTTCGGAAGAGAGGGCTGCAAGTTAGCAGTGGCCTTAAGCTTGGTTTGTTAGGCAACAACTTTGAAGGAGGTATATACATGAATGCAGTTGTCAAAACCAGGTACGGTGAGGTCCGTGGCAGCGTTGCCGATGGCGTACACGCGTTTAAGGGTATTCCCTATGCAGCGCCACCGTTTGGCGCCAACCGGCTTCGCGCGCCCCAGCCGGTTAAGCCGTGGACAGGTATTCGAGACGCGATCGACGATGGGCCGGTCGCTCCGCAATTCCAAGCCACTGGTGGTCCCGCTGAGGGTTTCATCCCCTCAGGGCGTGCGGTGCCAGGTGAGGACTGTCTAAACCTCAATATCTGGACGCCCGAACCAGGATCGGCGTGTCTCCCTGTGATGATCTGGATAACCGGGGGACAGTTCGAGTTCGCCTCTGCGGCGTGGTACGATGGCAGCCGCTTCGCGCGCGATGGCGTCGTATGCGTTGCAATCAACTACCGGGTTGGCGCTGAGGGCTTCTTATATCTCCGCGACAGGATTGCGAACCGCGGACTGCTCGATCAGATCGCCGCAATGGAGTGGGTTCGGGAGAATATCGCAGCTTTCGGTGGGGATCCCGATAACGTCACTATCTGCGGCGAGTCTGCCGGTGCGATGAGTATCGGGACCCAGCTTGCGGTCCCCCGTGCCGAAGGGCTGTTCCGGCGCGCGATCATGGAGAGCGGTGCCGCGCATCATGTTCTACCGGCGGCCGACGCCTTGCGGATCGGCGAGTACCTCGCCGAGAAGCTCGGCATCGCACCAACCCTGGAAGCGATGGTGGCGGTCCCGGTGGATCGGATGCTCGCCGCGCAGATGGAGCTGAAAGCAGATATGATGGCGCACCCCGACCCAGAGCGCTGGGGCATCGAGGCGGTCGCAAGCGCAATGCCTTTGCACCCCGTCATAGATGGAGACGTAATCCCGACAGTCCCGCTCGAGCGTATCCGGGCTGGTTCCGCCGCCAGCGTAGACGTACTTGTTGGCACAAACGTCGATGATTGGCGGTTGTTCCGAGCTGCCTCGGGTGAGATCAATCAAGTTACTGATCGCGTCCTAACTGGTGACGTGGCCGAGTATGGATACCTTAGCGCGGCAGCGTATGGACTTCCATTCGAGCGCGCGCTTCCTGCTTATCACACCGAATATCCATTTGCAACACCGGGCGACCTTCTTGTAGCCATCCAGACCGACTGGTGGTGCCGTATTCCTGCAATCCGTCTTGCCGATGCGCACGTCAGCAACAAATCGCGCACGTACATGTACGAGTTCGCATGGCGCTCTCCGGTAGCTAATGGCCTTTTCGGTGCCTGCCATGCGCTCGAGATCCCCTTCGTCTTCGACACGCTCGACCAGGGCCCGACCCAGATGATTGGGAATCTCCTCGGAGACAACCCACCGCAGCAGCTCGCGAGCACGATGCACTCGGCTTGGATCTCCTTCATTACTCGAGGAGACCCCGGCTGGTCGGAGTATGAGCTCAGTCGCAGGGCAACAATGCGCCTGGATATAATATCAGAGATTGAGAACGATCCTCGCTCCGCAGAGCGGACACTGTGGGAAGGAGTGCGTTAGTTTTTTCAGCACTGACAATATCTATTAGAAGTAGGAATAAGTGACAATCCGGGGAGCACTGGCAAAAAATGGCTCTGCAAAGCCATAATCCTCTTTTGTTATAGCGATTTAAATTCGCGATTGCACGCTATTGTGTAGGAAATAGCATCAGCATTCTGTTAGTCATCCGGTTTCGTGAGACCCTTTTAGCAAGTACAAAGCAAGCATAGTGAGCCAACTCCAAATAGCTATGGCTGCTATGAATTGAAACAGTCCACCGTAATCCACGAGAACAGTCACTTGGCTGAACGCAGCGGTGGCAAGAGCAAATGATGTTCCCAGCACTAAGCCGTTGACTATTGAATAGACAGCCCAACCGTTTTTACCTTGTCTCATAAACCATCGGCTAAATATAAAGCAGGCTATGACCATGCCTATGAAGGTCGGCACCGAAAAGATGTCATGGAGCAAGCCGTGGAGGGTAGGTTGTAGTGCTTGGTTTGGTGTG
>DASQQM010000306.1:0-2134 GCA_035643475.1 Anaerolineae bacterium
AGGGATGGGATTAAAATTGATCGTCTCCTGCCCTAAAAGGATGGCTTCGCCCAATCTAAACTGGTTGACCTCGGGTGGGACCAGGCCTGACTCTATTAGTTTCCATGCGCTGGAATTACCTCCCGATATTACCGGAATCTCGATCCCAAGGTCTTTTCGTAATCGACTGGCGCTCTCTACGAGACGTTCAAGCATTGCCGGAGTCGGTGGAACTCCTTGGAGACAAGCCACGTTGGTGCCGATCCCCTCTACATCAATCCAGGGGAGGCCTATCGCCTCCTTTACGAAGGCGAACAGATCACCAGGGAGAACCCCCTCGCGCAGATCGCCGGTCTCCACCATCACTATTACCTTATACCTCTTATGCAATGCCTCGGCTGCTTCGGACAGTAACTTGACGGCGCTAAATTCTGATACCAGGCATATATCAGTCAATTCTACCACCTGGAGAATTTCATGGTGCATAGGTTGCCTGAGCATCATTAAGGGAACCCCAAGACCAGCAATTCGCTCGATATTTAAAAGCCTGGAGTCAGCAATAAGCGCCGCGCCGCCACGAATCATCGCCTGGGCCACCGCGGGGCTCCCAAGGCACGCCTTAGTAACTCCAACCATTTCTATTCCACGCGAACCGAAGGCGGAAGCGATAATCCTCGTGTTATCCTCGATCTTCTTAAGGTCAACCTTGATGAACGGAAGCACCACTAAAACACCTTAAATAAAAAAGAGGTTAAAGAAGCAAACTTCTCTAACCTCTGGTAGTACTGAATTATTACCTCTTGGAGAATTGTGGACGCTTACGGGCTTTCTTTAGACCGTACTTACGGCGCTCTTTCATTCTCGGATCGCGGGTCAACAGACCTGCTTTTTTAAGCTCGCCGCGGAAACCATCATCGGCCTCTAGCAGCGCCCTGGCGATACCATGACGCAACGCGCCCGCCTGGCCGCTTACTCCGCCGCCGGTTATTGATGCTATAACATCAAATCTGCCGTTTGTGCCGGTAACACTGAAGGGCTGCTGGACTAACGTCTGGAGGGTCTTACGGCCGAAATACATATCGAGGGCCTTGCCATCGATATTATATTCACCCTTACCAGGAACCAAGCGGACCCGGGCCACGGCGTCTTTTCTACGTCCTGTTCCGTAGTAGACAACTTTCTCAGCCACGTTTACTCTCCTTCCACCCTAAGATCTAGTAGCTTCGGGTGCTGGGCGGCGTGTGGATGCTCTGGCCCCGCATACACCTTCAACTTTCTATACATTGCCCGGCCGAGGCTGTTATGTGGCAACATGCCCTTGACTGCACGCTCAATAACCCGCTCGGGATGTCTTTCGATTAGCTTTTCGAAGGTAGTCTCCTTGAGACCGCCAAGATAGCCTGAATGACGATAGTACTTCTTTGTCTGTGCCTTGCGGCCGGTCATCGTAACCTTTTCGGCGTTGATAATGATGACATGATCGCCGACATCCATGCTCGGTGTGAACATGGGTTTGTTCTTTCCTCTTAGAATATGTGCCACTTTGCTTGCAAGGCGACCAAGCGGTATCCCCGCCGCATCAACCACATACCATTCTCGTGTAATATCCTTTGGCTTGGCCGAATACGTCTTCATTTCTCCTCCAACCTTATATGTGAAAGTAAATTATTATTCAAAAACGCTACTATTGCAACCATAATATATTATGCAAAACTGCAGCGAATGTCAATATAACCGGTACCTAGCAAATGGGTGGACTGGTTTATGGGTTGAGGATGCAAGCTTGCATCCTCCGCTCTATCAACTCACCCTGTGCAACTCCCCAACTCGCACATCTATACAAACCTCGAGAACACCTCGTTGCCGAGCAGGATGCCACGTGGTGTAAGCCTCAGCCGGTTGCTATCCTGCACGACTAACCCATCTCTTACTAACTCATCAACCTGGGCTCCGTAAACTGCGTGGAGTGGTCTTCCGAAGTAGACTTTGAATTCCTCCAGATCAATCCCCTCCACTTTTCGTAGGCCCAGAAATACCGTTTCGCTCATCTCATCTTCAATCGAGAGATCTGTAGTATTGGCAGTGCAAGAGCCGGTACCTGCGGTTTTTATGTACTCCGCCGGATTGGCAATGTTGCTGAATCTCACATGTGCTA
>DASQQM010000307.1:0-10992 GCA_035643475.1 Anaerolineae bacterium
CGGAATATACTTCGCCCTGGAGATGCTCAATCCCTCTGGCAACACACAAGATAATTTCTCGACCAACTCGCCCTCCGGGATCGGATCCTTTATGTCAATTGTTAGGTACTCCGACCTGCCACTCACCCCGACTGGAAGTGCGGGGCCGTACGAGATTTTTGGCCTTGGATTGAAGCCCTCGCTCATCTCAATGCCGATTTTTGCCCGCCTGAAGGATCGCTCCAGTGCACGCATCAGCTCGAGATGCGATAGGTATTTTAGCGCCCCATCTTTTCCATATTGTAGAATAACTTTCTCCAAACAAATCACCCTTGGATTATAGAGAATTCGGGATCCTGAACGGGGAGGGTCCCGGTTCCCGCATTTCCAAAAAGCACGTTATCGGCATCCAGGTTCTGGCATACACCGCATGTATTACACGCATCGAACCTGCAATCCCCCGTAAGTTCCGCCTCAAGGGCGCGCTCATACTCCATCTCCAAGAACTCTTTATCGATACCAGTGTCGATATGCTGCCATGGCAGCACCTCATCGAAAGCGCGCGCTCTTTGTGTATACGATACGGGATCTAACCCCACATCGCTGAACGCCTGCATCCACTCCTGGAACTTAAACTCTTTTGTCCAGGCATCAAGCTTACACCCCAATTGCCACGCCCTGTAGATAACATCGGCGATGCGCCTATCTCCCCTGGCTATCGCCCCCTCGATTACGCTTGATTTAGCGTTGTGCCACTTATATGAGAGGTGTTTTCCCTTGAGCCTCTCAAATAGGAATCGCTGTTTCTCTTCAAACTCAGCGAGCGAGTCCTGGCTTACCCACTGAAATGGGGTCTGCGGCTTTGGGACAAACGCCGAAACGCTCACAACAACCATCAAACGGGACTTTGCCGGGCCTTCCAGCGTCTTCAGCCCGACATCCACAACTTTTCGGGCGATATCGACAATTCCCTGAAGGTCATCCTCACCTTCCGTCGGGAGGCCAATCATGAAGTAGAGCTTTATCCTCTGCCACCCCTCCTCAAAGGCGAGCTTGACGGTACTTAGAATATCCTCTTCGGTGACGTTTTTGTTGATAACGTCACGGAGGCGTTGGGTGCCAGCCTCTGGGGCAAAGGTGAGACCCGTTCTCTTTACCTTAGCGATCTCCTTTATCAGTTTGACAGAGAACGCATCTGCACGGAGCGAAGGCAACGATATCGATATGCCTTGATCTGTATACGCATCGGATAAGGACTTCAGCACATCCTCGATTTGGGTGTAATCAGTGCTACTGAGCGAGGACAACGATATCTCTTCGTACCCGGTGCCCTCCAGTATGCGTGATATGCCAGAGGTTATCTGCTCCTTTGTCCGCTCCCTTACTGGGCGGTATATAATACCAGCCTGGCAGAAACGACACCCGCGGGTGCACCCGCGCATCACCTCGACGGAGCACCGGTCGTGAACAGCGTCCATAAACGGGACGATCGGCCTCATCGGTACCGGGATTTTACTAAGATCTTTCACTATGCGCCTTGTTACCGCCTCCGGGGCACCCTCTTCGGCTCGAACATCTCTGACTAAGCCGTCTTCACTATAGCTGACCTCATAGAAGGAGGGCACGTAAATGCCCGGTATACCGGAGAGACGCCTTAGTAAATTCAATTTACCGTCCTGGCCGTTTTTCTTCCACTCCTTTAAGGTATCGACTAATTCCAGTATTAATTCCTCAGCCTCGCCGATAACAAAAAGATCGAAAAACGGTGCCAGGGGCTCTGGGTTAACCGTCCCAGGACCGCCAGCGATTATAAGGGGATACTTTCCATCCCTGTCAGCAGCGAAGATCGGGATTCCTGCAAGATCGAGCATGTTTAATACATTGGTATAGATGAGCTCATGCTGGAGTGAGAACCCCAGAACATCGAAGTCGGCAACCCTGCTATGCGTCTCCAGTGAAAAGAGCGGGATGCCGCGCTCACGCATGATCGATTCCATATCGGTCCACGGAGCGTATACCCGCTCGGCGGCGACATCATCCAGCCTGTTAAGTATTCCATAGAGAATCTGGAGGCCCATGTTAGGGAGGCCTACCTCATAGGTGTCTGGATAGGCTAGTGCGATCCTTATCCCCCCTTCGGCGACCTCCTTACGAACCGAATTAAGCTCATGGTTTATGTACCGGCTCGGCTTTTCCACTTTATATAATGCCCTCTGTATCTGCGGCCAAAGATTCAAATATTACCCCCCACTACCTAAAGACCTTCTTACCACTTTGCGATTTCACTCTCGAAGTATTTTTTGGCGAGCTGACCCATTGCAATGGTTCCTCCATACGCAATTCCGCCCTTGACCGCCCACCCCGCCACGGGGATCAACGATACAAGTTGACTGGCGGCCTCCCTAAACGCAAAACCGCCACCAATAGTAACCATAACCTCGCTCACCCTTTTAACTGAGAGCTCTCGATTATACACCGCGGCCAATCGAATTACCATCTTAATCTGATTTAGCGTGAGAAGCGGCATATCTGCACCAGGTACAAAGACTGCGACACCAATGAGAGCATTCTGCTTCGCTGTTTCCGAGATGATACGTTTCGCTACCTCTTCCCTGAACGCCGGTAGTGCAGCTGCAAGGGCAACCTCCCTTTTCGCAAGCTTATTAACGATCTTGGGAATTAAAATCTCACTTACCGCTTGCTCATCTGAGAACTGCACGAAGGCAACATCTTCGCCACTTACCTTGAAAACATCAGCGAGGTTTTCGACAAGCCAATCATCTATTCCCCGCCCAGTTACTATTACAAGCTTTCGCTTTGCAAGAGTAGCCTGCTTAACCATTCCCTCGAGATCTTCAACTGATTTTCCGGGCGATACGATAACCAGTGCGAGGTCGGCGCCTTTTAACCTGGTTGCCCTTTCCTTCTCATCAAGCAGGCTATGTAATCCGGTAATGACCTCCTCGTCCCCTCTGAGCTTTAGTTTTGCCAAGAGTTCGGTCTCAATTTGAGGCTCAGCGATAACTACTACGCTCACCTGTCTTTCCACTTCGCCGCGCGCTGCGCTGAGCGCCCCCGTTACGCTCCTAACTCTGTTGATGTTATTAAAAACAGCCATAATACTCCTTAAGTGCTCCCATTTTAGCCTCGCATCCAAGTGCGAGCATCGTATGGGAAATTTCCCGGACCAAGGTTCGGGATACTATAATTATACAAAACGACGGGCATAAACATTAAGCAGTATGCCAACGGCAGCCATGTTAGTGATAAGTGAGCTATTTCCATAGCTTATAAATGGAAGGGGAATCCCGGTGATGGGCATAAGGCCTATCGTCATGCCAATATTTTCCAATATCTGGAAAACCCAGAGTGAGACAATGCCGGCTACCAGCAAAGTACCGAAGAGGTTCTTCGCATAGGCAGCCGTTCGCAAGCTTCGCATGATTAGTGTGAAGAAAAGCAGAAGCAGGAGTGACGTGCCTAAGAAACCGAGCTCCTCACCGACGACCGAGAAGATAAAATCAGTGTGGCGCTCCGGGAGAAATTGTAGCTTGGCCTGGGTACCGGAGAATAATCCCTTGCCGCTAAGTTGCCCCGAGCCAATGGCGATCTCTGATTGTATGAGATTGTATGCCGCATCCCGCGGGGCGCTTTCGGGATCGATAAACACGGTCAGCCGGTTGATCTGGTGCTCTTTAAGAAGGTGAAAGTGAAATGCGCCGAACACAATAAGGATGCCCATTAGGAAGAGTATCCCAAAGTGCTTGGCTGGGAAGCCAGCTACAAGCATCATGCCGAGAAGAATAGCGACATAGCAAAGCGCGGTCCCGAGGTCGGGTTGGGCCAGTACCAAAAGCAATGGCAAGCCAATATGGGCTAGCGATATTACCAGGTCCTGAATGTGATCAAGTTGAGCCTTTCTAGTAGCAAAAAAGCTCGCCAGCGTTATGATGAGAAATAGTTTCGATAACTCTGATGGCTGGAGCTGGAAAAAAGAGCCTATCTCAATCCAGCTTTTAGCTCCGTTAACCGTCTTGCCGATAACCAAAACAAGGATAAGCAGCGCTAGATTTAGCAAGTAGATAGGCACCAGTGAATTTTTCCACCTGTTATAGTTAGAAAAACTAATAATAATAACTACTGCTATCCCCATAATAAAACTAATGATCTGTTTTTTAAGAAAGATGCCGCCCAAGGGATTTGATTGAGTAGCGCTAAACACCATGATTGCACCGTAGATGCAGAGCAGCAACACGGTGACAATTAATACTAGATCAACCTTCCGATTTATGCTTAAGAAATCCACCTATATCTACCTCGAAAGATCTTTAACATACCCTACTCCTTTATCATCATAACCGAGGCCAGCTGCTAATATCTTCCTTACTGCTGGGCCTGAGGTCGAACCACCATGGCCACCCTGCTCAATCATAACGACCACCACAAACCTCGGTTCTTCCACCGGGGCATACCCAACAAACCAGGCAAAATCTTCCTTACCTCTCACCTGGGCGGTACCGGTCTTGCCGGCAACCCTTACTGGAAATCCTTTAAATGCGCCAGCTGCGGTACCCTGTGTTATAACCTTCTCCAGCGATTTCTGCGTGAACTGGATCGTCCTTTTTGATACCGGCAGCTCTCGCTTATCCTCTGGTTTCAGCTTGAACTCCGTTTTGGTGTGACCATCCCAGGATTCCATGGCCTTCCCTATGTGAGGCCTATAGAGGGTCCCGCCATTTGCAATCGCACCATAAAACGAAGCGAGCTGAAGGGGCGTTGCAAGGAGATCGCCCTGTCCAATTGCCATATTGACCGTATCACCTGGGTACCAGATCTGGTAATCGGGATGGTTTTTATTGAACTCTCGCTTCCATTTTTTATCCGGAACGCGCCCCTTGAACTCGGTGGGTAGATCGACCCCGCTACGAGAGCCGAACCCAAAAGCCCTGGCCCAGTACTGTAATCTCTCTCTGTTATCCTTGTAGAACTTGTACCCGATTTCATAAAACACGGTATCGCACGATTCAGCCATACCTGTACTTAAACTAATGCCACCATGCCCCCCGTGATCCCAGCAGTACTTCCACCACCGCTTTCCCATTCCTGTCCATTTCCCCTTGCAGGTAAAATAACCGTTCTCAGTTGTCAGGCGATCTTCCAGGCCCCCCATCATCGTTACTGGCTTAAAAGTAGAGCCTGGCGGATATGCCATCAAAGCCCGGTTATTAAGGGGATAGTTATTTTCCTTCGCCGTCAGTTCCTTCCAATTCTTCTTGGATATCCCGCCAATAAAAAGCTCCGGATTGTATGTGGGGTAACTTCCCATTGCAATGACCTCTCCATTTCTTGGATCAAGCACCACCGCCGCACCAGCAACCTCCGCCTTAGACTTCTTATCCTTCAGCCCTTTCTTTGCCTGCTCAATCGCCTCTTTAAGGGATGTTTCTACCGTTTCTTGTAATTTAAGATCAATTGCAGTAGTTAAGTTATGCCCAGGGACCGCATCTTCTTCGCGAATAACACGAAGCGGCCTTCCGGCTGCATTTACTTCAAGCTGTTGCCTGCCTTTCTGACCCCTTAATAACCCCTCATATATATTCTCGATCCCTGACTTTCCGATGATATCTCCGAGTAAATAATCGCCAGATTCTTTAAGCATTGACATCTCCGGATCAGATATCTCACCCAGATACCCGAAGATGTGGGCACCGAGGATGCCGTGCGGATATCCCCTGATAGACTCGGTGATTATATCAACTTCCGGAAGATCCATCTTGTGCTCCTCGATATATGCGAGAGTTTTATCATCGAGGTCACGCTTTATAACCCTTGGCTTTAACGGATTGGCCTTCTTCTCGGTGAGCTTCTCCTTGATGTCATCAACCGTCATATTTAAAATTACACTTAGTTTATTAAGCACTTCTGGGTGTTTCTCCGCGATTGTGGCTGGAACCGATACCCCGATACTGGGGCGATTGTTTACCAATACCTCGCCATTTCTGTCATAGATAAGACCTCTCGGGGCATCGACCGGGATATCCCTTATATAGTTTCCCTCAGCGAGCTCCATATATCTCTGCCCGCCCATAACCTGCATAAACCAGAGCTTACTAATCAGCACGATGAAAACCCCTATCGCTATAAAGGCTAGGATGACCAGCCTAGCCCTGGTGTCCTCCAGTTTTATGGTTTTATCGAGCGTCCCATCAGTTAATTTCATCTAATCGTACTTTCCTGCGACCCTTACCGATGGTGTCTCCTGTTTAAACACCATGAAGCGGTGCGTCACTGAATATACAAAAGGTGTCAATAGGGCATTATAGAGCGCCGACGGCAAGATTACTTTAATGACAAGCAATTTTAGCGGAATAGCCTCACCCATTAGAAACATAAAGCCTATATAAATGAACTCGTTTAACCCGGTTGCAATGAATATCGCGAGCATAGGGAGGACTATATTCTCGACGAAGATGGTGCGCTGGACCAGACCTGCAAAAAACCCAACGATCGATTTGCTCAATAGGCCGGGCCCAACATGTGAACCAATGAGGAGGTTGCTTAGTAATCCCCCCGTAAAACCTGCAATGGAGCCAACGGATGGCCCATACATAAAGCCATAGAGCGCAGCCACAATGAGAACCACATCCGGCTTGGCGCCCATTATTGAGATGTGGGGAACGATTGCGGCCTGAAACATAAAGGCCCCAAGAACCACCAGAAACGTTTGAGCAACCCTCGGCCACATTAGTTACGCTCCTTTGAAAACACAAAAGCCGGTTGGTACTTTATAATGAAGACCTCCTCTAGGTTTGCAAGATCCACCGGGGTAGCAATTTCAATAGTCTTATGAAGGCTGTAGGGCGATTGCTGTACCTTTTTAACCCTACCGACGTAAATTCCCCTCGGGAAAACTCCGCCCAGCCCCGAAGTTATGATCGTATCGCCTTCTCTTACAGTTGAATCCCTGGATATATATTCGAGGGAAAGCAGCTTGCTCTTCAACTGCCCTTTAATTACCCCAACCTCACCCGTCCTTTTTACCTGTACCGATACACCACTCTGAACAACATCATTAAGAAGGACCACCTTTGCCGCCCTATACCAAACATCGACCACCTGCCCAACCAATCCGCCACCAACAACAACCGGCATGTTGCGTTTAACCCCGTCCCGTGACCCCCGACTAACCACGATCGATGACGACCAGTTGCTTGTCGGAAAGCCGATAACACGTGCTGGCACTCCCTTGTAATCTTCCTTCTCCATAAAACCCACTAGTTTTCTCAATCGATCGTTCTCGCTTTTCAGATTTTGAAGCGAAGTGAGTTTTCCCCGTAGCTCGATTAGCTCTCCTCGCAATTCTCTGTTTTCGCGCTTGATATCTCCGAAATGGACGAGGTAATCCCAGCCATCTTTTACAGGTTGAAGGACGGTTGTAACAGCCGCCTGCAGTGGTGATGTTGCCGCAAGAACAAGGCGCTGTGCGCGGTGGACTACGCCATTTTCACCCTCACGCGAGTGGACGGTTAATATGATCATGCTTATGAAGATGAGGCCAAGCAATATAAGATAGTTGCGCTTGTTAAAAAATTCAGGCATGAAAATCCCCAAAAATGGCTGATAGCTAATGGTTACGCATTACCTTGATGAAGTGCCGATCAATACTTTTCGAAGAGTGTTTATTTCGCTGAGCGCCTGCCCGCTCCCCATAGCTACGCAGCTTAACGGATCATCGGTAACATGAACCGGCATGCCTGTCTCCTGCCTAAGCCTCTCATCTAAGCCTTTCAGCAGCGACCCGCCGCCTGTCATGACAATACCCCTATCCATTATATCGCTTGATAGTTCAGGTGGCGTTTTCTCAAGCGTACCCTTTATCGCAGTAATAATCGCTGATAGTGTCTCCTCAATTGCCGCCCGTATCTCTTCGGACGAGAGAATTATATTCTTCGGTAGTCCGGTTAGTAGATCCCGTCCCCTGACCTCTACATCTTCTTCGTCGCCCAATGGGTAGGCAGAGCCAATCTCAATCTTTATCTCTTCAGCCGTTCTCTCACCGATCATAACATTGTATTCCTTCTTAACGTGAGCCGTAATTGCTTCATCGAACTCGTCCCCACCGATACGTATCGATTGGCAGGTAACGATTCCACCAAGCGATATAACAGCCACTTCAGTCGTCCCACCGCCGATATCCACGACCATATTGCCTGTTGGCTCCTGTATCGGAAGGCCTGCCCCGATGGCAGCTGCCATCGGCTCTTCAATTAGGTACGCCTCCCGGGCACCAGCTTGAAGCGTCGCCTCAAAGACAGCTCTCCGTTCCACCTCGGTTACCCCAGATGGGACGCATATAACAACCCTTGGTCTCACGAGTTGCTTGCGGTTATGCACCTTCAGGATGAAGTGCCTGAGCATAGCTTCAGTGACGTCAAAATCGGCGATAACGCCATCCTTTAACGGCCGTATAGCAACTATGCTACCTGGCGTTCGTCCAATCATCCGTTTTGCATCAATTCCAACGGCCAATATCTTACCTGAAGGCTTATCGTAGGCGACAACCGAAGGCTCAACAAGAACGATGCCCCTCCCCTTAACATGAACGAGAGTATTGGCTGTACCAAGATCGATAGCCATATCTCGACTAAACGGCACCGATAAGAAATCGAACATTAACTCTCCTTTCGGCTACATCAAGCTATATTCCTTCAGACTGACAAAGCGCCCGTCCCCAAGGATGATATGATCCAATAGTTCGATCCCGAGCACCCCGCCTGCCTCTTTGAGCCGCTTGGTAACCGCTATATCCTCTGAGCTTGGCGTCGGGTCTCCGCTGGGATGATTATGTACTACAACTACAGCCGCGCCGTTATGCCTTATTACCATCTTGTAAAGCTCCCTCGGATGAACTACCGAGGAACTCAGGCTCCCGATCGATATCTCAACGACCCGCAAAACCTGATGTTTAATATTTAATATAAGAGCTCTAAAATGCTCGCGGTCTAAGTACCGCATATCGGGCATAAGGAGCTCAACAACATCTTCCGGACCATTTATCGTAAAGCGCTCGGACGGCGAAGCCATTTGTATTCGACGCCCAAGCTCAAGTGCCGCTAATACCTTCGCCGCCTTTGCCTCTCCTATCCCATCAATATCGCAGAGTTCTTCCACGGTAGACCGGCTGATAAAACCGAGCGTCTGGAAGCGGGATAGAAGCTTCTCGCCCAGCTGAACTGTAGTCTTGTTTTTAGTGCCAGTACCCAACACTATAGCTAGTAATTCTGCATTTGACAAATTGCTCGCACCAAACTGAATCAGTCTCTCCCTCGGCCTTAGCTCCGCGGGGAGTTGCTTGATGGTTAGGTGCGCCTCTTTCTCCACCAATGCCCCTCCTGGATAAAAGAGACTCCAATTCCATGTATATTCTATAGGATACATTTGCATATGTCACCAATAGGTTGGTAAAGCATTAACAATGGGTATGGCGAAATAATGTTACTATAAAGGTGATGACTGGAATCTAAACTTCTATTAAGAGAATTCTATCGGGACCTCGTATTGTTGGGAGGATTCGCATGAGAGCGTTCTATAAATTGCTAATAAGTCTTGCAATTGCACTGTTACTAGTTGTTGTTGTAATTGTAGGCGTTACTGGCATTGCAAAAAAGCCATCTAAAGCCGTTGGTGGTAGTTCTACTACTTCTGAACTTAAACGTGACCCGGCTGAAGTTGCCGCAAAAGCTACACCACCAGCTAATCCACTGAAAGCAACCGGTGGACCATTTAAATCAAAAGCCGAGATTCTAGATAAGGCGAGGAAGGCCGAAGTAACCGGTACGAATAACAAGTTGTCCGGGCGCGAAGAAGCGTTACTAATGACGGAAGGTGAATTTAGGGATCGTCAAGGCGTTCTTACGAAAAGCCCAGCCAAGAACCTAGAGGTTGATGCCGGCAGGGAGATTTGGATAGTTGTTCTAGGCGGGGAATTCGAGCAAACATGGCTCCCTAATCCGGGAGATACCCCTTATGCGCCAACTAAATGGGAAATGTTGGAGTATGATGCGGCGACTGGAGAGCTTCTCGGCGTATCTTCCGGTCCGGGTGATTGGCCAGATGCTTTTTTTAAAGACCTTCCCAAGAACTAGCCTAAGCAAAAAATAGGTTACATAAGTGTCACAGCCCCTTTCAGCAATACGAAAGGGGCTGCTCTATGAGCATATGCAAGCCTCCTTGCTTTTGGTTTACATTTCATTCAAGCTGTTCTATTCGGAAGGAAGCCGAATAGTCCGTACAATTGGGCTTGGCAAAATGGTGTATATTATAAAGGTGATGATTGGAACCCAAACTATTACTAGAATTAGGTTGATTCACAAAAGCATGGAGAGCTAAATATGAAAACCTTACAGAAAACGGTACTAGGTCTGACAATGCTGTGTTTGTTAGGTGCTTTGTCTGCTGGTGCTTTAGCTCTATTAAACACACAGCCTCAGAAAGCAATCAGTAGCACGCCCACCACGAGTGAATTGAAGCGCAGTCCAGAAGAGGTCGAGGCAAAAGCTACACCGCCAGCTAATCCACGCAAGGCAACAGGTGGGTCATATATTTCCAAGGAAGAGATACTAGAAAAAGCGAGAAGCCCTAAGGCGCTTGGTAAGAACGATAAGTTATCTGGTCGTGAAGAAGCGCTTCTAATGACAGAAGGTGAATTTAGGCGCCATCAGGGTATTCTTACAGGAAGCCCTATCAAAAACCTTGAAGTGGATGATGGCAAAGAGGTCTGGATAGTAGTTTTAGGTGGCGAGTTCGAACAAACGTGGCGCAGTAGCCCTGGAGAAAGTAATTTTCCGCCAGCAAAATGGGAGATGTTAGAGTACGATGCAGCAACTGGCGAGCTTCTTGGAATGTCGTCTGGCCCTGGTGATTGGCCAGATGCTTTTTTTAAAGACCTTCCCAAGAACTAGCTTGAGCAAAAATAAATTACGTAAGTATCACAGCCCCTTTCAGCAAAACGAA
>DASQQM010000308.1:0-4953 GCA_035643475.1 Anaerolineae bacterium
TTATAGTCTGCGATGATTGCCCAATTCCAAGGTAAGCTGCAAGCGGCTGGAAGAAGATTATCAGGGCGATAACGGCAGCGACGCTGGCGGCCGTCCAGAGCGCCTTTTTCTGGGCTTTTAGCCGGAAAAGCGCTCTTTTAACCCCGCTGTAGGCGAACTCCTCACCCGGGTGCTCGACCTTGATATCGAGAGTTTGCGCCTTCAGGAGCATGTTTAAGTCGTTAGTTACTATTGCAACCGGGCGCCCATTGCTTTCCTGCTTGAGCTGGTAGACGATGGAGAGTATTCGGTCATCGGAGTTCTTGCTTCCGAACGACCCTGGCGTCCCCCTGGATGGATCGAAACTCATCACCCGGACGGTTGAATTTTTGCCAAAAGGTATACCATCGGTGAGCTTGCCGTTTGCAGAAAGCTCAAAGAGGATTCTCGATATCTGCCGACTGCGATACCTGAGCTCGCGGTCGGCCCGTGACGTTTTCACCTTATCGAGCTCGCCAAGGACGATATCCGGTATTACGACATCCGCATCTGGAAATGCGTAGATCGCCCTCGGGTTATAGAGGAGCACGTTCGTATCCAGCACATATACCGGTCGTTTCTTTTTTGCCTTTGACATAGTATTTGTATTATAAACCTTCTGGTATGTGACTGGTAGTGATTCGGTGAAAACAGGCCGACTCTATGTTTCGGTACATGATTTAAAAACTGGTTCCAGCACCGAAAATCTAATGAATAGTGCTTCTCGCGGTGGATTTGCCGGAGAGGTAAGGCCTGAGAAATTGTATGCGATGGGCAACCAGGGTCTTTTTCGGGCTGGTCTCGATCGATATTATGACAACCCCATCATCAATATTACATCCAGTCAGGGTACCCTCGCTTTCAAGGCATAGCCTGTTAGCATCTGCCCTGACAGTATTTTCATTACTTTTGGACGATCCGGAACTGGCAGCTACGCTATCTGCAACCGATTTGGCAAGTTTATCCGCCTGCCAATAGTTGATGGCGACAGCGGCCCCATCGTTCACTACAAGAACGAGAATCGCAAGGAGCAAAACAGTAACAATAATAGTTTTATAGTATTCCTTCATTCTTACCACGCCTTTAAACTCTAGTGACTAGCTCAAATGGTTTAAACCTGATACATTAATTATCGTCAGCGACGATTTGGTTCTTTAGCTACTGCATGAAATTTATCGGGTACTGTGGAAGTTGTGTTAAGGCAGGTTATGCGGTATCCGATAATCGTTAAGAGCGAGGCAGTTAAACCCCGCATTTATACTCAGCCGGAGGGACGGGAGCAGGCCACTATATAGTTCGCTGTAGAAATAACGGTAAAGGAGCAGCAGATGTACGAAATAGATAAAGACGAAATCACCATACCTGAAGAACTACCGCTCATCCCCTTAAGGGATATGATCATTTTTCCAAACCTCGTGGTTCCACTCTTCGTTGGGAGGGAGAAGTCGATTCAGGCCCTGGAGGCTGCTATGAAGGAGGAGCACGTAGTTGCGCTTGTAACGCAGAAGATGGCGGAGTTACAGGAGCCAGAGCTTGAGGACCTCTACCAGATCGGGACCGCGGCGACCATAATGCAAGAATTAAAAATCCCGGATGGCACCGCAAAAGCCCTCGTCGAGGGCCTTTCGCGTATCGAGATCGTTGAGTATACCCAGGTAGAGCCATACTTCCGGGTCAAGGTTAGGGTGCTTCCCGAGCAGGTGGAAAAGGATATTGAAGTAGAGGCGCTCATGCGGAATCTGGTTTCGCAATTTGAGCACGCTGCCAGCCTTGGAAAACCGATTCCGCAGGAAGTTCTCCTTGCGACGGCAAACATCGATGAGCCGAGCAGGCTGGCTGATTTCATCGCCTTCCACCTCACCCTGAAAATAGATGAGAAACAGCAGATAATCGAGGCGATCAATGCCCGTGATAGACTTGAATTAGTGAGCGTGTTTCTAAGCCGGGAGCTAGAGATATTGGAGATCGGAAGCAAAATCCAATCGCGGGTGAAGGAGCAGCTCACTAAGACACAGAAGGAATATTTCTTGAGGGAACAACTCAAGGCGATCCAGCAGGAGCTCGGTGGAATTGATGAGCAGGCATCCGAAATCGAGGAGTTGCGGTCGAAGATTAAGGCGGCGAAAATGCCGAAACAGGTAAACGAGAAGGCACTCAAGGAGCTCGATAGATTAGCGAAGATGCCGTCCGCCGCCGCCGAATCATCGGTTATCAGAACATACCTGGATTGGCTAATAGGGTTGCCCTGGCAGAAAAAGAGCAAGCAGAAGCTCGACCTCAAAGAGGCTGCAAACATTCTCGATGAGGACCACTACGGCCTTGAGCACGTCAAGAAAAGGGTGCTCGAGTACCTGGCCGTCCATAAGCTTACCGAAAAGATGAAAGGCCCGATTTTGTGCTTCGTTGGCCCTCCGGGAACCGGAAAGACATCGATTGGAAAATCGATAGCCCGCTCCCTAGGAAGAAAATTCGTGAGGATATCGCTGGGCGGCGTCCACGATGAGGCCGAGATCCGGGGGCACAGGCGCACCTACGTCGGTGCGCTTCCAGGGCGCATCATCCAGGCGATCCACCAGACGGGCACGAGAAATCCCGTCTTTATGCTCGATGAGATCGATAAGGTGGGGAAGGACTTCAGGGGCGACCCCACGTCAGCGCTTCTCGAAGTGCTCGATCCCGAGCAGAATTTCGCGTTTAGCGACCATTATCTCGAGGTCCCCTTTGATCTATCGGATGTTATATTCATCACCACGGCGAATCTACTCGAGACGATCCCTCCTGCATTGAGAGATCGTATGGAGGTTATCCAGTATACCGGCTATACCGAGGAGGAGAAGGTTCAAATTGCGCTCAAGTACCTCGTACCGAAGCAGGTTAAGGCGCACGGTCTAAATGATGAGCAACTGCTTATCGGAGAGGGGGCGCTGAGAAAGATCATCCGCGAGTATACGCGGGAGGCTGGCGTCCGTGACCTTGAGAGGAAGATCGCAAGCATCTGCAGGCAAGTCGCACGGAAGGTCGTCGAGGGTACGAAGGAGCTCCTTACGGTAACGGATGAGAATCTACATGATTACCTCGGCCCCAGCCAGTTCCGCTACGGGCTGGCCGAAGAATCTGATGAGATAGGCGTCGCCACTGGTCTCGCTTGGACCGAGGTTGGCGGTGACGTGCTCTCGGTTGAGGCAACTGCCCTTGCCGGAAAGGGCAAGCTGTTGCTTACCGGTCACCTAGGCGAGGTCATGCGCGAATCCGCACAGGCTGCTGTGAGCTATGTCAGATCGCGTGCAGAGGCGCTGAAGATAGATAAGCACTTCTACAACGAATACGATATCCATATCCACGTGCCTAGTGGGGCAATCCCCAAGGATGGACCATCGGCCGGCATAACGATGGCGACAGCTCTAGCATCTACACTCACCAACCGCCCGATAAAGAAGCAAGTGGCTATGACCGGTGAGATTACCCTCAGGGGCCGGGTGCTTCCGGTGGGTGGTATAAGGGAAAAGGTTATCGCGGCCCATCGTGCGGGTATTAAGGAGATCATTATGCCCGCTGAGAATAGGAAGAACGTCGAACTCGTCCCCAAGGAGGTAAAAGAGGAGCTCAAGTTCTTCTTCGTTGACCATATGGATGAGGTTCTGGAGCTTGCACTTATGCCTGAGAAGACCAGAGAGCAGCCCTATGAACTATCGGTAAAAGCGTAGTAAGACCGATAATAATTGTAAACGATGGGTCATTGCTGTATGATTAGGCTATAGACGTAAATAATTTTAAGGCTCAGGATCGCTGCCACGACCAGGGTATGTATCACGGCTCTATTGAGGGCACCTCGATAGAGCCGGAGGATACCATAAAGGTCCCCTTGTGGGGAGGAGAACAGCACCCGATATCCTGAGCCTTTTTCTGCGGTTTGTTATTGGCTTTTTCTATCGGTAAGCCGGTTAAATATAGCTACCGGCTACACGGATAGCCTCATACCGTTTTTACAACGGCAAAGTCCCCATTCCTTAATCGCATAACTTCTTAACCCTGGGCGCAGTCATACCGCTCTCAGCTGGGATATCACCGAGCGCACAAATGTGATCTACCAGCTTCAGGTTAAAGGGGGCCCATCTTGGGAACCATTAACCCGGTGTGGCGTGTGGATAACTCGTTGAAGCTTTTATTCTTGCTGAACATAATGGATATATCGCTTACTAAGTACTTAACCGGTCTTGGCGCGCGCGAGTTGAATCCGATCATCAACTATCTTCTCTCAATCAATTTCCTGTGGGCCTTCCTCTTCAAGGTTACAGCGATCGGTGCCTTTATGTGCATGGTCATCGCCTTGAGAGGAAGGGTTAAAGGCATACGCCCGATGGTAATGGGAATGAATATCTTCTTCGTATTGCTCGTCTTATACCAGCTTATGGGGGTACTGGTGCTCTCCTAATGCATCGCACTTGTTCCTCCACCGCTAACTTCGTACATAGCTTGGGTGCCTCCAGTTTGAAAATTTGCTCCAACCGTTTATAGTATATATTGGCAATAACTTTGTTAGTAAGGCATCCAATTAGGAAGTTGCAAAGAGGGTAACAACAGCTTATGGTTAGACGATGCGATGTTTGTAGGGTTGAAACGCTACATCCTCTCGAGGTAAGCTACGGGCGCAGGGTGCATCACTTTTGCTCGTTCCAGTGTGCCATCTCGGAATTGGCACCCAGATGCATGTCATGCGGCTGCAAAATACTCGGCAGGCCATTTGAGACAGAGGAAGAGATTTATTGCTCACCTGAGTGTGCAACCCTAAATGAGGGTTAAAATTAGAAAATGCAGTCTTTCGGTAAAGGCGACCGGGGCAATGAGGTCGTTGATATACAAATTAAGCTATCGAGGCTCGGCTATAAGCTCGGTCCAAACGGCGCTGATGGTAGCTTCGGCCATGCGACCGAAGCT
>DASQQM010000309.1:0-3780 GCA_035643475.1 Anaerolineae bacterium
TCCCGTACCACCAGCGAATTCGCGGGGTAAAAAACTTTAAAACCCGATCGCCTCTATGTGGTCGATTGATACAGCTATATATTTATGGGCTGGACCCTCTATCTCCTCTGGATGGGCAGCATCGGCAATCGATGGTGTAGCTGTGATGTCGCGAACCTCCTCTTCACCGATTGTAGAAACCTTAGGGTCGAGGAGCATCAAAGTTGTCACGTTAATTCTTCCCACCTGACCGATATATATGCGGTTTCTTGTGAAAACGCTTGCCACCATCCCCGCTAATCCCTGTGTCTCTAGTATCTCCCTGAGTTCAGTTACGGTCATAATGTCTCCTCCATTAATAATAATCGTATAAATACCCAATTGGGGTAGAGCATGAAACAGGGTAGTTATGGTCTTGATTAAAGGAACACCGTTATGGGCATAATACGGATTCATGAGTGGCATGTATGATTGGGAAAAACTTATAAGTTCTTCCCGTAGGTTCATACTCTTAGTTGGTGTATTTGTAGGTGCAGTAGCGCTCACGCTGCTTTTCGGCTTTTTCGGTTATATAATCCTATTTACCCTGCTGGGATATATTATTTATGCAAGGGGCTCATTTGTACGCTTACCTATCGGACTGAGGCAGGATACAACCATCGATGTTCTTTTTGTAGCAATTATCGCGTCTCTTATTGTAGATATCGTTCAGGCTACGCCCCCAAATGATACCGCTGAGCATGACAGTCTAACGAGAAACACCAGCTTTACTACTACAACAGATAGGCAAGCAAAAGGGGTAAAGAAGCCCTTGGTAAACAGCCTAACGCCTAAAGAAGATACGGGTAAAACAGATGTAAGGCAGGATAGTGGTTCAGAATGGTCTTCTTATGGCAGCACTACATCCATGCTGCGGAGGGAGTCATATGCGATAGGTGGAAAAAGGTCTGCCTCTAGTTATCGGCATGGAGACCGCGCAATAAGCGGTAATTACCATGGAGGCACGGATCAGGCAAGCGGCGGAACAATAGGCACGAAAACTACAACTAAAATATCACTCCCATCCACTACACTACCGATCGATACCGTTGCAATAAGAAAGCAAAACCCACATTACAATCATCCTCCCTTAACAGCACCTGGGGGCAGTGCGCCACCGCATGACCAACTACCGCCAGTTAGTAGAACGATTGTAGGAGAACCATCAACAGAAGGGAAAGTTACACGGCAGCCTTCTAACGGGAAAATCGAGCACAAACCAGATAAGCAAAAGCCAGTTACCGATCAAGATGTAAGGGGAGATAAGGGGGAGAAAGGATCGAAGTGGTTAGGTAAACTGGGTGGTGATAAGCCCCATAAAGATAAACCTCCTGAAGACAAGCGAGAGAAACCGCACAAGCCCCGTAATCCAGAAAAATCCCATAAAACCCATAAGCCAGATAAGAAGGGGCGCCCCGATACGGATGCTATTGATCTCGAGCATGGCGAGGATCCCGACGCAGCTGATCGGGCAACCGATTAGTGGGTGATCTGTATAAAAGTATCTCTTACCGAGCTCCTTTTGCATTAATGCCTCAACAAGGTGAAATTATCATCATGGAGGAGACTACTCGATGAGCTATTGCGCCCTGCCTAAGCAAGCGCTACTATACGTATAAGTACATATGCACATTAGCGCAAATGAGAGGAAATATGCTGGCAAAGGTGCTGTCTGCTTCCGTTATCGGGATAAATGCCATCCCAGTGGAAGTTGAGATTGATATATCACTGGGGCTTCCAACGGTAAATATCGTCGGCCTTGCCGATACAGCGGTGCAAGAATCCAAAGAGCGGGTGAGAAGCGGTATAACGAACTCTGAGTTCGAGTTCCCTTTAAAGCGCGTTGTCGTAAATCTCGCCCCCGCAGATATTAAGAAGGAAGGCCCTGTGTTTGATCTGCCCATAGCGCTCGGAGTGATGGCTGCAACCGAGCAAATACCTCAAGAGAGGCTCGAAGAGTATGTTATCGCAGGCGAACTATCTCTTACGGGCGAGGTACGGCGGGTAACAGGCGCCCTCTTAATCGCTATCTGTGCGAAGGAGCTTGGTAAGAAGGGTGTCATATTGCCAAAGGAAAATGCTCGCGAGGCCTCGATAGTTGATGGCGTAGATGTGCTCGCTGTCTCTGACCTAAACCAGGTGGTTGATTTTCTGAGGGGTAAAATTTCGATAGAGCCACAAAAACAGAGGATTGAGATACTGGAGAATGGATACTTTGAACCGGATTTCGCCGATGTTAAGGGGCAGGAATATGTTAAAAGGGCCCTCGAGGTTGCCGCCGCTGGTGGTCATAATATCTTATTAATAGGCCCGCCGGGCTCAGGTAAAACAATGCTCGCCTCCAGGCTTCCATCGATCTTGCCCACACTGGACATTGAAGAAGCCATCGAGGTCACTAAAGTCTATTCCGTTGCCGGCATGCTAAAGGCAGAAGCGCCACTCATAACAGTACGCCCGTTTCGAGAGCCACATCACACTATAAGCCATGCTGGTTTAATCGGTGGGGGAAGCCACCCGAGGCCCGGTGAGGTATCGCTTGCCCACAACGGTGTTTTATTCTTAGATGAGTTTCCCGAATTCTCTAAAGGAGTACTTCAAGTATTGAGGCAGCCGCTGGAGGAAGGAAGGGTAACCATATCAAGGGCTTCTGCTTCTCTTACCTATCCTGCACGTTTTATGCTATGTGCTGCAATGAACCCCTGCCCCTGCGGCTATCTTGGAGATAGGGTAAAGCAGTGTACCTGCAGCCCACACAAAGTGCAGCAATACAGAAGTAAGATATCTGGTCCACTTCTGGATAGGATAGATATTCACGTTGAGGTGCCGCGACTCACAAAAGAAGAACTCATGCGTTCAACTGAAGGGGAGGGCTCAGCGAATATAAAGCGGCGGATAGAGGTGGCACGGGCAATGCAAAGTGAGCGGTTCAATAGAAAAAAGACTCGCTCTTCTCTAACGAACTCTCAGATGAAGGCACGGGAAGTCAAGGAGTTCTGCCGCCTAACACAGAATGCATCCGCTTTTTTAGAAGCATCAATTGAAAAACTTGGCTTAAGTGGCAGGGCATTTGAGAGGGTGCTAAAGGTTGCAAGAACGATAGCTGATCTTGCAGCAGAAGAGGTACTCGATGTTGAGCACATCGCTGAAGCAGTTCAATACAGGTCACTTGATAGGCAGTATCTGTGATGGAACATACCTCAGAAAGCAGTAGAAAATATTGGCTTGGCATTATGATGACCCCCGCCTTTCGCAACCGGCTCTATCTGCTGGTAGATAACGCGGGAGGTCCAGATAAGCTCTGGAATGCAGATAGGAGCACTCTTATGGAGCTTGGTCTCTCAGAGGGGGTAGCATTAAAAGCGGTCTCAGTAAGGAGCTCACTTGATCTAGAGAGAAGCTACGAAAAACTTCTACGAGCGGGTATTGAGATCGTAACCGATGAAGATGGTGCCTACCCGGAGCTGCTGCGCCAGGCTCCTGGGCACCCTAAAGCGATGTTTGTGAGAGGCAAGCTAGAAAACTACAGCAGCGCTATTGCAATCGTGGGTGCCAGGCGTGCAACCACCAGTGGCAAGGCGATCGCCTCTGAGCTTGCCTCGGATCTTGCGAGAGCCGGCGTCACTGTGGTCTCCGGGGCGGCGCGGGGCATTGATACCGCTTCCCACTGGGGAGCACTTGAGGCAGGCGGCATGACGCTTGGCGTTCTTGGCTGTGGGCTTGATGTCGTCTACCCGCCGGAAAACAGAAGGCTTTACAAAGAGA
>DASQQM010000310.1:0-2195 GCA_035643475.1 Anaerolineae bacterium
ATAACTCGCTGCATGATCTCATGAAAATCCAGGGTAGAGCTTATCGTTGATTGGATATCATTTAAAGCAGCACTTAGCTCCTCTGCTCGCTTTCTCTCGGTGATATCAGTAAAGGTAACAACAGTGCCCTTTATCTTTCCATCTTCTGCTATTGGGTAGGAAGAGTACTCTACTGGAAAAGAGGAGCCATCCTTTCTCCAGAAGACCTCGGTGTCTACTCTTGTTCCCTGCCCGGTCCTTGCAGCACTGAAGATGGGGCACTCCTCGATGGGGTAGGGTGTGCCATCTACCCGGTGGTGGTGGTGGATGAGCTCATGAATATTTCTGCCTATCACCTCTTCAGGGGTGTAGCCTGTCATCTCGCTTGCACTCTTATTGATAAAGGTGCAATGCCCCTCAATGTCTTGCCCATAGATACCTTCATCGGTTGACTCAAGAAGCAGCCGTATCCTGTTTGCGAGCTGCTCGCGCTCTTCCTCTGCCCGCTTGCGTTCTGTGATATCGCGAACGATGCCCGTGAAGAAGATCTCCTCCCCTGCCTCCCAGCTGGCAAGGGAGAGCTCTACTGGAAATTCGCTACCATCTTTCTTGCGCCCGGCAACCTCAAGAGTTTTGCCGAGAATATGAGATTCTCCCGTTGCGACCACGCGATTTAACCCGTTTTTATGGGCCTCTCTAAACCGTTCGGGCATTATGGTGGTGAGCGGATTACCAATCACTTCGTCGGCCTCATGGCCGAAAATAGTTTCAGCGGCGTGGTTCCAAAAAACAATATTCCCGTGCTTATCGGCCGATATGATCGCGTCCGTTGCAGTCTGCATTACCGTGCGCAAGCGCTCCTCGCTCTCTCGCAGCGCTTCCTCGCTCTTCTTCAGTTCCCTAAATAAGAGGCTATATGGATTTACTAAACCTGTTTCAATAAAAGCTTTATAGATGAGATAGAACGAGACGATCTTTAAGAAGTGCCCTATCAGATTAGCGAGGCCATAAGGATCCATATAGAGCGTAAATGACAGCTCGGAGGCGATGGTGACGATAATGGATGCAGACAGTAAACGCAACACATCCGCATTAAATGCCGTGCGATTTTTTTGCAGCAGAGCGAGTGAAGCCAAAAGAATAAGGGAAATGACGTACTCGCTGATCTTTTTAAACGGGGTGAGCCCCACCCCCGCAGCGAAAGCATCGGGGAAGATGCGCAAGTAGAAGATAGATACTAGGAGAAGACCAACAATTGCGGCGTAGCCGGCGAATGTCAATCTACCCTTCAGCTGTCGCCCCACGAGCAGGGGAGCGATAAGGAGAGAGATGCTCTCCATGTATCGTGCGGCAACCCATAATTGGGTCGGTAAATTAGCGCCGTATCCATGGAATACGCCCATTCCTTCATAGGAAAGGGTGTGGAGTAGGTCAACACTACCGACAAAAAGATATGCGATACCTATAAATAAGAGGTAATTATTATTCATGAACGCGCGCGAATTCCACGCGACCATGAAGATGCCGGCGGCCACAACGATGCTAAATAATTCGGCTACACTGTGAAAGAGAGGATAGTTGTACAGGCTGATCACGTATAGCCCTATTAAGACAAGCGCACCAGTTAGGATTACTATATAGTTGCTTTGAACCGCAGACTGCCTATCCTTTTCTTCGTTCATATCACTCAACCCCGCACAACCAACATTATAATCCCATGACAGCAGAAATTACATCGCGTAACGGAGGTATTTTTGGCAGGTAACCGCATATCGAAAAACTCGCTCTGTTGGCGCTAAATTGGACCTCTCAGCACATAATCTACCATATACCCTACCGCAGTTAGGGCTTTAATAAACAGCCTGGTATTCACATGTTCCCTACTCTGCCTTCCCAACTACATGGAAACAACATGTCCAGATAGCCAGCTTCTACCATGCCTGATTAGTAAGCTAGCAGTTGACAAAAGTACACCATTAGAGCTGTTACAAGAAAGGACGGAACGCAAGCTGATGCATTAGATGGGTTGAACTATAATATATGCCTGGCCCTAATTTACAACCCATAACTTAGCTATGTACTATGCATGGTTTATACATATAGCGTATACCACTATCTAATCACGGTATCTCTTATACATAATATATGAAATGCTTACTATCATGCCATATCTAATAGGTGTATTGTTATCTATTCACTAATCTATAATACTATAA
>DASQQM010000311.1:0-7283 GCA_035643475.1 Anaerolineae bacterium
ACGCTTAGGGTCGGTATCCTTTACTGATAGCTTTATCAGTTGAGTTTCTCTTATCGGCTCAGCCTCTATTCTTTTCACCAAAGCTGCTGTTGTAATGGGTAGATCTAACTTTTTTACTACCGCCTCTACGGCAACCCTTCCCTTGAGCATCTCACTAAACGTTCTTGTGAGCTTCTCACTCATAAGCACTGCTTGGTAGGATTCTCCCAGCGACTGATCTGCTGGAACAACCTGTCTTTGGGAGACTAGAAGTTTTGCCGAAGCTTCATATACCGGGGTCAATCTCGATGTTATGGCTATTGCCGATGCAAGGCAGATAAGGATACCGGCAAGTATCAGGCTCTTTCTCTTTGCTATTATCCTAACGTATTCTACAAGTTCAACATCGACGGGTTCATCCATGAACCAGTATATACCCTAAAACGTCGGCCGTATTCAAAATAACCGCAGCCTTTCTGATTATTTCAACTATATTGGGTATTTCTGTAGACATGTCGCAATATCCTCTATTGCTGTATCGTATACTAAAGGTTGATTTCTCATGCATTTTTGCCAAAGGGATTATTTGCTAATCTCCTATTCGATTAAGGGGCACTATATCAAGTGAGGATTAGAATTTATATTGATACTTCAGTTATAGGTGGCTGTTTGGATGAGGAATTTGAGGATGCATCGTTACTGCTTTTTGGTAAATTTAAGAATGGTGAGATGGTAGCCGTTGTATCTGAGCTAACAGGGCTTGAATTGGAAGCTGCGCCAAAGGAAGTTCGTGATATATTAGAGGAAATACCAGAGGAAAATATTGAGCATGTAGATTTAAGTGAAGAGGCTGTCAATCTTGCAAGGAGATATATTTCTGATGGAATAGTTGGCGAGAGCAAGCTTGTAGATGCACAGCACATAGCAATTGCTACGATTAATCGTGTGGATGTTTTGGTAAGCTAGAATTTCAAACACATTGTGAACTTACAAAAGATTCACGGTTTTAACGCGGTTAATTTAAAAGTGGGATATCCGATTCTAGAAATACGGACCCCATGGGAGGTGATGACTTATGAAGAAGAGTAAGAAAGAGTTTGATGCCGTAAACATGATGCGCGAAATAAGGGATAAATTAAGCAAGGAATTCTCGGGCATGAGCTACGATGAACAAAAAAAGTACATCAAAGAAAGAACAAAACCTAGGAAAGTGCACAAAAATGGCGCAGCATAGGTGATCTAGCTCTGTCAGGCTTGCATTGACTGCTGCCATTGGTTGAGATTGACATGACTTCCCTACGGCCTTCGGTCCCCTTTGCTTTGCTGCTACTCTGAAAATAACCAGTAACACAGAAGGATTTTCATGCTCTGCTGGTGCCACACCCTGTGGCATGTTGGGCTCCTAAGAAATACTCCACCTGCTGCCGAAGATTGCCACGTCGACTACCTTTGGTAGTCTCCTCCTAAGGACACACTTCTTTTACCAGGAGTGTCCTTTCTTAAACTACCCACTTTTCAGTGGGTCGGGGGCTCGCAATGACAGGTATAATACATTGGCTAGTGGCTAATTACCCACATCTTTTACTTCCACTTGGCCGTTGGCTACTCCCATACCCTGCAGCACTGCTAGAGTCCGCCCGATGAATCGGGCAACTACATGTTGTGTAGTGCCAGGGGTCCGCCCGATGAATCGGGCAACTACATTGGCACTGTGGCACCTTGGCACATCAAGACCCAAAGCGCACTACGATTCGATCTCGTAGGAATGCGTTATGGTCGGCCCCTCTGGAATTCCCAACAAGGTCGCCCTTACCGAGCAATACTTCTCCTCGGATAGCTGGATCGCCCGTTGAAGCGCAGCCTCATCGATATTCTCACCCTTTACTTTGTAGATAAGTTTTATGTCTTCAAAGGATTTTGGGTGCTCCCCGCGCTGCATTCCTTCAACCTCGACGGAGAAACTGGTTACAACCTGTCTCTTTTTCTTCATTATCGATATAACATCGATTGCAGTGCATCCTGCAAGGCCCATCAGGAATAGCTCGGTTGGCTTTATCCCAGCGCCCTCCCCGCCACCCTCCGGCAGCGAATCCATAACGACCGATTGATTCCGCTCGTTGATACCGATAAACTGCTGTCCATCGACCCACTTAATTTTCGCTTTCATTCTTGTATGCCTCCCTTTCTTAACTAATCTTATAATTGTTACTATAATAGGCCTCAACGAGGCCCCGATAATACCCTCGTATGATTAACCGTAATCCACCGGGTATGAAATTGCCCGCCCATCGCCTCCTTAACTGAATTCATAATACAGGATCCAAATTTTTGTTGTTTAATCCACGATATAGATGCTATTATAATAACATATACCCCTGGGGGGTATCGGTATTATCATTTAGTTCGTGCGGATATGTATGAACCATGGCGTATCGATATGGCTTTACAATAGGGTCCTTGGTTTACTATATATTATAAGGGTGTCGCATATTTCGCGCACCAATGAATGTAGGTTCCGTGCTGTAAAAGCAGCAGCGCGCGGTTTGTGTAAATAGTAGTGTACCGGCTATGTCAATGTAGCGGAAAGGAGATCTCGTGTTAGAGTTAAGAGACTTAAAGGTAGAGGTCTCCGGTAAGGAGATACTTCACGGAGTCAATCTCAAGATCGACGAAGCGCAGACTCATGTGCTTTTCGGGCCAAACGGGGCCGGAAAGACTACCCTTCTCATGTCGATCATGGGTTTTCCGGAGTATAAGGTGACCGGGGGCCAGATCATATTTAACGGTGAGGATGTCACCGCATTGCCACTGCATGAAAGGGCAAAAAGAGGCGTCGGAATGAGCTTCCAGCGACCGCCCACGATTAAGGGTCTGAAAACGCACCAGATTATTGAGCTTTCGGCAAAAGGTAGCATCTCAGTTGATGAGATCGCAGAGCAGATTAACCTGGGCTATCTCCTCAATCGTGATGTAAATGATGGCTTCTCCGGTGGTGAGATCAAGCGGTCTGAACTCGCCCAGCTTATGGCCCAGAAGCCGAGTTTCGTATTGCTGGATGAACCGGAATCCGGCGTCGACTTGGAAAATATCTCCCTTCTCGGTAGTGCGATAAATAAGCTGCTGCAAAAGGACCTCAAGAAGCTGCGGGTAAATTCCTGCCTCATAATAACGCATACCGGTTACATACTCGATTATGTAGAAGCCGATACCGGGCATATTCTACTAGATGGAAGGATAGCCTGTGCGGGCAACCCAAGGGAGTTACTCGGACATATAAAAGAAAATGGATATGAGGAGTGTGCCGTATGTCCAAGCTGTTAGACGAGTTAACAGAACGCGCTAAGCTCGCGATCGATAAGCGTGCGCCGTTCGGTGAAGATATCGATCTCTCAAAGTATATACACCCGACCGAGGAGCACGAATATATAGATGACCTGGAGGATTTGCCCGAGGAGGACAAGGAAAGGCTCATCTCAGTCGGCGTAGACACCTCAGAGGAGCAGCGATCGGGAAGCTTTGTCCAGCATAACAACACTGTATCTCATCGTCGTGCCCTGCAGGAGGGTGTGGAGATCATGGGGACGGCTGAGGCCCTTGAGAAATACGATTGGCTTAGAGACTACTGGTGGAAGGCGGTCGCCGTGGACCAGGATAAGTACACGGCACATGTCGAGCTATACCAGAACGATGGCTACTTCATAAGGGTGTTGCCTGGGGTCAAAACCACCTTTCCCCTTCAAGCCTGTCTTTACCTACAGGAAGAGCAGATAGTTCAAAACGTGCATAACATCATCATCGCCGAAGAGGGAGCCGAACTTCACATGATAACGGGCTGCACTACCGGCCCAAAGGTCCAGGAAGGCATCCACCTCGGGGTATCCGAGTTCTTCGTCAAAAAGGGTGCTAAAATATCCTTCACCATGATTCATGGATGGGAAGAGAATGTAGCGGTGAGGCCAAGGACAGGCGTTATCATTGAGGAAGATGGCGTATTCCTCTCCAACTACATACTTTTGAGAAGGGCAAAGTCGCTTCAGATGTACCCGAACGCATATCTGATCGGTGAAAATGCAACCGCCAGGTTTAACTCGATTATCGCCGTCCCAGAGGGCTCGCACGTCGATGGCGGTGCGCGCACATACCTAAGGGCCCCCGGCGCGAAGGCAGAGATAATATCGAGAACGATAAGCACCGGTGGAACCGTTATATCACGGGGTCACATGATAGGTGAGGTGCCCGGCGTTAAAGCCCATATGGAATGCAATGGGTTGATTTTAACCGAGACCGGAGTAGTATCAGCGGTACCTGAGCTCGAAGGGCGCGTCGCCGATATAGATATGTCTCACGAAGCGGCCGTTGGTAAGATCGCAAAAGAAGAGATCGAGTATCTCATGGCCAGAGGATTAAGTGAGGATGAGGCCAAGTCAACCATTATTAGAGGGTTCTTGGATGTAGATATAATGGGCCTCCCTCCCGTGCTCGAAAAGCAGATTAAAAGAGCAGTCGAGACCGGAGGAAAGGGTTTTATGTAATCCCTAATCGTTTAATTCCGGTTGGCGATAGATATAATTTGAAGGCATGGCGGGCAAGCCATGCCTTCAGAAGTTTAGAGACGCAATTATCTGTGGCATAAAATAGTAGAGTATCTTCACGAGCTCTACTTTACAAAGGATGTATAAAGGATGGGTGTAACTAACCCAGTGATTCTACAACTCAGCCATCCTGTAATCGCCCCATAAATGGGCGTGTTGTTACCTTGCAGTTGCCCATTTATGGGACATACTGTTCCTTGTAGGTGCCCAACTTATGGGACATACTGTTCCTTGTAGTTGCCCCATTTATGGGGCGTGTTTTTCGCCTGATAAGTTGTTCGCTCGATAAATCGAGCAACTACATTTCTGTAGGAGCAACTGCATTACTATAGATATAGCTGCATTTCTATAGGCTGGTGTTGCTGGTTAGTTGATTGATGATTTTGGTTGCAGAATTCTTATGATTCATAGTTTACATAAAGGAGATGGTTTTGTGGCAAAAACAACCGCAAAGCTCTACGCCCCATCGATAAGCTGTGACCACTGCGTCCAGACAATCGTAGGTGGGCTCCAGGGAATCCCCGGCATCGAGCGAGTCGAAGTGGACAAGGACAATAAGATGGTAACCGTTGATTATGATACTGACTATCTGAGCGAGACGGATATCAGGCATAAAATGCGCGATATCGGCTATGAAGTAATGGGTTAAATCTAAGCAATACATCGGATTTTGCAGCCTAATGACCGCACATATAGTACCATGAGATGATATGGGTTTCGACAATGCAAAGATCCCTCGCGCACGTACCTATCGCGAGGGATCTTTCTTTTAGTGCTCGGGAAGTACACACTCTAGCGGTTCCTCGGGTTAAATCAAATATCCCGATACTACGTTAATATTCGTATCGGGATAAGGATGATCCCGAAGAGCGCCGCCAAAATACCAAGAACCAATGCGCCTAAACCCAGGATAATCCCGACAACCGCCCATATCATGCCATCTTTGGATCCTGAGAGCACCTCGCCAGCACCGATTGCCCCTAATGCCACCGCAAGTGCTCCTAGAATTATGCCGACAATCGGGCCGATAATGCCACCCACGTTAAATAAAACTGCGATCAATGCGAGAATTCCCACTACGGTGCTCAATATAGCCATAAGGCTCGTTGGCCGCGCGGCAGATGCAACAACGCGCGGCTCTTCCACGCGTCTCTCTGGCTGTGCCATATGCCACACCCCCTTATTTCATCTAACTTATCTATACCCGCGAATTGCGCAGATGTGATGCATAATTCCGGTCTTGCACGGAGTCAATGAGCACCTACTTTAATAGTAAGGCTTGGTCAAAGCTCGAGCTCAATTCAGTTGCACCTAAGTTGTATGATTACAATCCCCCCTCCAAAAACCAAGCGATTGTTCAAGTAAGTATTGACCAATCGCTTTATCCATGCTAGCTTGGGTTTGTATTAATATTTTTGTGTACTAGTCCCTTCGTTACCACAAAGCTCTTTTTGCCTGGCCATGCTTTGTGGGCGATAGACCGTAAGCCTATTAAAACTTTTTAAGCAAATCTGAAACTATTTAAGCGAATTTTGCGTCTAATAATTGGATGCTTGGGCTGTAGGCAACGCTTAGAAATATGATGCATGGCTCTTACCATGTGCGGAGGAATAATGAGAGTAGCCAGTCGATTAAAGCCGTTTATGGTTATCATACTTATCTTCCTGGCAGTTGGAATGGCAGGCTGTGCTGTTTCACATACAGCATCGGTATCGATGGACTCAGGAGTATCGCAAGTACAACAGGAAGTAGAGCTTGGAGCTAAAAAAGACCAGCCCAACCAGGAGTGGCCAGGACCTCACGCACAATCCTCTGCTACGCAAAACGGCATTACAATTTCGGTAACCGCCGGCATTGACAACCTTACAAAAATGGGCGAATGGTTCCCCGTGACGGTAATTATCGAGAATAGCGGTGAGCCGGTAAAGGGGCATGTAATAGTGGGGCCCCTTGCGGTGGATAATCAAGGCGCCACCTACCGCCAGGAAGCCGACCTTGGGCACGGTGCAAAGAAGCGCCTCCTGTTTATCCTGTCAAACCAATTCGGTAACGCCCCAATCGAGGCTGCTTTTATCAGCAAAAATAAAACGCTGGTGAAAGTGGTCTCCCGCCATACTCAGCTAACCCCAGAAGACAAGCTCATCATCGCTATAACCGATGATAACGCAAACCGCCAGTTCTTTAAGGATATAACCGCCGATAGGCCGGCCATAAAAGTATCATACATGGATCAACACGATCTCCCATTCCGGGATAACGCCCTCGCCCCCGCATCGTTCGTGGTAATCAGCGGGGCCTCAACGGGCTCCCTCACGAAGGATCAGCAGGGTGCGCTCTCAAACTGGGTGGCCTCGGGTGGGCACCTCATCGTCTGCGGTGGTCCAGGTTGGAACAAATCGATCGCTGGTCTCCCGAAGGAATTATTGCCGGTACAGTCCTCGGGGATAAAAACATTAAGCAGCGTCGGGCCTATCGATGATTTTCTCGGTGTAGCCGCCGGTACTCTCCCCGCATCGCCGATCCCCGTTACCTCAGCCTCCAAAATACAGGGCAAGGTAATAGCCGGCGACAAAAGCGATCCCCTTGTTGTTACCAGGGACTTTGGCCTTGGAAAGGTTACCTGGATTGCGCTCGACCTAACAATGGAGCCATTCACATCCTGGAGGGTAAACCCAACATTCTGGAATCGTATTACCCAAACTCAACCGATCA
>DASQQM010000312.1:0-4947 GCA_035643475.1 Anaerolineae bacterium
AACCTAGCCTCCTCCATGTACCTAGTAATGGGTTCCACCCTATTATAAGTTTATATCTACCCCACAGATGGGACAACTGGTAGACTAATAAACCAGGTAACAATATTTTGTTACCCAACAGTTAGCGGCAAGTCGCCAACCTGGTTAACTAACCACAGTACCCTGGTTCAACATGCATGGCTGTGGTCAACCGCCGCGCTCTCCTCATGAATAGGATGCTAAGCACAGTGATGACGCTGATAACAGTGGCCGATATTATATCGGGAAGAAGCTTCCATGTGAAAATCCTGTATGCCGGGAGATCCTTCGGCCGGCTAGCGACGCCACCTGCCCCGATCCGATCCCGCATGGCTAAACGAGCGGGAGTTACGCCCTTAGTTGATGAATCAAATGGGTTAACGCTCGCGCTTTTGGCAGACGCCGGTAGGCAACCGGAGGCTTTAGATAACCCCAGCTCTGCCTGGGCAGTGCCCGCATTCCGTTTTTGCGCGTTGTCGCTCACCGGCAATGCCCGGGCTCCCATCCGGTTTCCGGCATATCCTCGAGCCCCGATCCCTGCCCTAGTATTTGATGCGCTCCCGCACCCCTCCGCTGCCACTCCCACAAGACTAGATGATCTAGGCGAGCTGATCGGAGAAGATGTGCGGGGGGCTACCTTACTCACCTGACCCTGCTGGGCATTGGTGGGAGTGGTGGACAGACTCACCCGCCTGAGGTCGTCATTGGTTGCAGTACTGCCTCCTGTTGCGGGGCTACTTATAGGATTGGGGTTGACCGCACTGTTACCAATCGGGGCTTCAGTAGCACCGGATGCAACCATCGTCTCCTGTGGTACCGCACTACGTACTTCGGCTTGCTTTGTTGGAGATGTGTTGGTTATGATCTGGGGATCGGATAACTGATCACTAGATCCTGGTGCCGTTGCTTCAGGGGTACTTATTGTATCGCCTTGCGATCCGCCCTGAACTTCACCAGGCGGCAGGTAACTTGCCGGGTTGAGGTAGGTTTTATTGTCCCGGGTTTCCGTAATAAAAAGGCCGAAGTGAAGGTGAGGCACTTCGCTTGACACATCGCCCTCAGATGAGAGCACGCCTATTTTTTGGCCAGCAGATACAGACTGGCCCTTGTTGACCGATGCCGCCACCGGAAGGTACGTAGTTGTTAGCCCATTCGGATGGTCGATCGAAATACACGGCTCACCCCGTGGGGTTCGCCCAACCCAGTAGACAATGCCTTCCTGCGCTGCTGCTACCGAATCACCGATATGTGCAGAAATATCGATACCCCTGTGCCCGCCCGCGCTAAATCCTGTTATTATCTCCCCGTTAACCGGCCAGGTAAAGGTACCTGTTGCCCATGCAACGGGCATAAGCAGAACCAAGCAGAGCATAGCTGCAGTGGCTAAAACTACGTACCTTCGCATAGTAATGGTGCCCCTCCATCAAATATGCATTTGTGCTTTTGCGTTATTAATAAGCTATCGTAACCATACGAAAAGGTCAATACCTTTCCGCTAAATTTTGCCTTTAACTTTCACAGAAACATCCAGCGTCACCATATTCCCCGCGCGATCGATCGCCTGGATGCGCATAATGTAGCTTCCCATGGCAACCCTTTCGCCGCTGCTGCCAGTGCCGTCCCAGGATATTACCTCCTGCTGACCGAGCTCCTTCTGAAGGATGATGGTATCCTGAATTGTACGGCCACCGGCGATGGGGAGGATGGTTAAGCGGTACCCAACAGGCTCATTCGCCGTTACCGCGATCTCGGCCGCCTGCTTATGTCTATTGATCACCTTGTTTATAACCTTATACTGCAGCCCCGGGGATACCGTATCTACGGTGAATGACCACTCGAGGTGGCTCTCGTTTCCAGCCTTATCGCATGCGCTTATTTTCGCACGGTGCACCCCGTCCTCCAGGCCGGATGATGGCCTATACGAAGCTATGCCGTCGCTGAAATTGCAGTTTACGGGGATGCCATCTACACTAAGTGCTATACTGCTCGGATCGACCCCCGTGCCATCGGAGTCATCTCCTATTCTCACCGCGAGCTCCGGCGTCGCCGTGTTTACAAAGGAGGCATCGGTGGGCGATATAACCTCCAGCGTTGGAGGGACGATATCGGCCAGCACATCCGGATCCGATACGCCCTCTAACAGAAGTCTCTTCCAGAAGGTAGTCGTGGCTGCCTGCTCTGCAGCAGGGTTTGCTGATTCATCAATCGCCTCCTCGACTGTGCTCCAGAGGCCATCTGCATCCTTTATCGTTACGTCAACCAAGTAAAGGCCGTCCGCAGTTTCAGTATCGTTAATAGCCAGGTAATTCTCCTGGCAAGCAATATCGGCGATCTTCTGCCAGAATGCTTCGTCCCTCTCCTCTGCCGTCATGGTATCGATCTGTTGGGACTGGTAGGTTCTACCCTGCAACATGGGTGATGGCACCGATGATATGCTCATAATGGATTGCGCCAAGTTGCCCAGCGCTGCTTCCTCGGGAATATCCATTAACTTGCTTCCATAGAACGGCACCACTTGACTGCTATAATTCGGGATACCTCCCCTTGGTTTTAGATTGTTCACCCAGGCGTAGACGGACATCTCTGATAATGAAAAGTTGCTCTCTATATCCTTCTGCTCCATTCCTTCCAGGTACTGAAAACGATTAATGGGATTTACGGTGATAGGGCTTTTTGAATAGGCGAATTGTATGACAGCAAGCTTTGCCCCCCACTTTTTTATCCGCTGCCGGATAATGGATTTAGGAAGGGTTGTTTTGAGTGCTTTACTTTTTAGCTCTTGATCACTTACTTCTTGCTGCCCGGCCACGCGACGCTCATGGATTGATATCAAGCGATAATTATATAAAGCCTTATAGATCTGCTTATCGTTAAAGGCTATCGAGAGCCGGTCTGAAGATGTGATAGGCCCTTTGGTTAAAAACGAGTACAGCTCACACATGCACTCGCCAACAAAGTGCTTTTTCTCCCCGATTGACCCAGTTGGGCAGATCGGGAACAGGTTATCGCTATGTGCCACCCAATCAGCAGCGATATGTCCTCCCCATCCCAAGGCCTGTGCTCTCTCCCTATCTGGAACCGTACCGTTCCTCTCCGACACCTTAAGCATGAGATAGGCAAAGTTGGGCTTATCGGCAACTGGCCTTGTTCTCCCTTCATACTTGGGGTTGGGCGAGTGGAAGTAATCGGACCAGTTCTGTTTGTTGCCATCTTCATCAAGTATTGGTGGGTAGCTGCCGATCCATTGCACGCTCATATCCGGCCCAGTACCGTTTATCCCAAAAACATCTGCTGGCTCAATACCGACCCCCTGGTTTATATGATAATGGCTTATACCGTTCCATGCCCAGGCGTGGCTGCCAATAGATAGCAGTAAAGCAACCAGAGCAAACATTATTATTTTTCCTCTCACAGCTCTCACTCCTTATCGTAGCCCAGATCGACAAGCGGCACCTTTTGCCAACCGCTGCTCGGATAATACTTAACTAAAACCTCGGAATTACCGGGGACGCGGTCCCAGCCTAGGTGAGCCCAGTAATGATCAGAGGGAGTGTAATCGAGCGGCAGTAACGATGGCGATAGAGATGTTATTTCGTACGTAAGAGCCAACCCCAGCTCCTCAGCATTGTCAAACTCCGCATAGATATAGCTATCGCAGAGATAATCGGTCTTGTAGCCGGGCAGGTTGTGCGGGTTCAGCCTGGGGGTTATGGGAAAGCACGGCGCAAGCGATTCTCTAGAAAAGGGCTCTTCAAAGCCAAACCCCCCTTCCAAGCCAAATCCCTTTTTATCTATTTCGGGAACGTGTACTTTTAACATGGTCCCGTACCTGGTCTTAACCAGAGAGACCTCTGCGGTGGGGTAATCCACAGCCCTATATTCCCTATAATCCCTCATAAGGCTCTCATAAATCTTCATCACGGGTTTGCCATCTTCTGCCGGGAAGGGGAGGTATATGGTGACGTTCTTTAACACCTCTCCCTTCTTCGGAGAGATTGCAAAGTCATAGTGGAGACCGACATCCTGTTTCCTGCCGCAACCGAGTGTAAGCAGGAGGGGTATCAATAGGATAACCCCGAGTATCCTGTAAGTTCTTGCTTGTATCATGCGTTACGCCTCCTCGCTATACATCCGATGCGACCTTAACATCTGCGCTGCCTGTGTAAGGCTGCCCGCCATCCTCTGTTACGGTAACGAGCAGCTCGTAGAGCCCGTCAGGGGCAACGAGTATGCACTTATCGCCAAACTCTGTCCGTAAGTTAGGATCGGCCATCTCAGGGAAATCGATTAGTCCGTGCCAGGTCATGCTGTGCGGTCCCCCTCCGAATAGTTCTTCATCGACCAGGCGGCGGACGGGCCTGCCCTGGGAATCCAGGATATCTGCTGTAACCGTTGCAGTGGTATCGAGCTCAAAGCTGAAATCGACGAGGCCCCCGTCCACATCGTAGGGGTTGATCTCGCTTCTACTCGCAGTCACGCTCAAAAGGGACGGCAGCTGCGGGGGCATGGAGAAGCAGCATAACTGACACGTGCTTAAGTTCAGCACTACTGTACCGTTGGATACCGCTGGTGAGGGATCCGTGCCAAACCAATCGTTGCCCCTCACCCCGGCTGAGTACTGCCATACCAGCTCCCCGGTACCCTCCCTTAGGACGTAGAGGCGGCCATCCGAGTGGTCAAACACGCCACCGGTATCGTGGCTCGAGCCCACGAAGACATACCCATTCGCTATGGCAACCGAAGAGCTGGGGATATCGTTTTGGGAATCAAATGTCCACTTGACCTGACCGGTGGCCGGATCGATGGCGGTAACAGTGCCCCAGTAGAGCGTGCTGTCAGAAACCGATGGCGTTACCATATCCCCATGGTAGTCCGCCGTAAAGTAGGACCACTTGATGCTCCCATCACCCGAATTCAGGCAGTAGAGCA
>DASQQM010000313.1:0-6148 GCA_035643475.1 Anaerolineae bacterium
GATATAGCTTGCCATGCCTAATGTAATGGGGCCAGCGACATTGCTGTAAAGCGCCGGTATCGCCCACGGGAAGTACTCCCCCCAACCCAGTGCCGCAACTATTTGGCCAAGAACCACCATAAAGAATACAAAACCAAGCGCTGGGAAGTAGCTTCTACTGATGTTAGTGACAAAAGCAACTGCCCATGCCAGCAATATCGCCAGCAATGAGGCGATGATAAAGCGCGAACTACCGTCAAGCAGCAGCTGATGGCTCCCTCCAGGAAGTTTAATCGTTAAACCTAAGGCGATGCCTACGATGAGCACAAGCAACGAGAAGATAAACGACCACACCGTAATGAGTGCAAACTTCGCCATAACAATTGTGGTGCGCGAGGTTGGTAGCGCCAAGAGATCCTTTAATGTCTTGTTTATATACTCTCGTCCGAATACCCAGGCGGCAATAAAGCTGAATATTATCATGCCTCCAATGGCAATCGCTTGGGATAGAAAGCCAAGATAAGACACCCAATCAGCGGTGACGGCGGCGAGCTGAGCTTTTGTGCTAAGAATGCCGAGATTCCTCGCTTTCTCCGGGTTTTTTAGGATAAGCATAAACAGTGCGCCCACAAAAGGAATGAACAGAAAGGCAATGGAGGTTACCAAAGAAACGGCTGAGCGCCGTGCTTTCTTTACTTCAACGCGCATTGCATTAAGCAAGTTCTTCATGCACGCCCACCTTATTTAAGAAGTATTGCTCCAGATCTTCCTTCTCTACGTTGACTTTATTGAGGAGTACACCCATCCCGACAAGCTGGGCTACAAGGGTTTCCGGTTCCTCAATAATTCGGCTATCACTAATTTCAACTTCGCCCGCACTATTTAGATGCTGATCATAACCCAAGCTTTTAACGGCAGCT
Source organism: Anaerolineae bacterium (assembly GCA_035643475.1). Lineage (GTDB taxonomy): Bacteria > Actinomycetota > Aquicultoria > Aquicultorales > Aquicultoraceae > DASQQM01. Next base: position 900 of record DASQQM010000313.1, read on the forward strand.
AGCAGCACTGGCTGGTTAACTGCATCTAAAACCAGCCTTTCTCCCATTCTTTTGTTAAGGGTTTCAATATCCATCTCGTCAACCAATGCGCCCTCATGTATGATGCCGATTTTCGTGGTGAACCGATAAATCTCACCGAGGATGTGGCTGGAGATAAATACCGTGACCCCTTTGTCTTTAGCGAGATCTTGAAGTAGATTCCGGATTTCAACGATCCCTGCGGGGTCGAGCCCGTTGGTTGGCTCGTCTAAGATGAGGAGCTCCGGCCTATGAAGAAGGGCTTTAGCAATTGCTAGACGCTGATAATTACCCAACGAAAGATGTTTGGCCTTTTTATTCTTGTACCTGGTTAGGTTAAGCTTCTCCATTACTTCGCCGGTGGCTTTTTTGTTGGCAAGCTGGTAGAGCCTTCGCGACGCCTCGATGTTTTCTATAACGGTCAATTCTGGATATGCGGTTGCCACTTCTACGATAAATCCAACTTTCGACCAAATATTTGTTGAATCGGGTGTTATTCTCTCCCCGAAAAGCTCTACATGTCCTGCTGTCGGCTTGATCATACCTAAAAGCATTCGAATTGTTGTCGTTTTGCCAGCCCCATTCAAACCAATAAACCCATAGATTTCTCCCTTGTCGATACTCAAATCTACGGATTTTACCGCGGTAAACGATCCGTATTTTTTGGTTAGCCCTTCTGTTTTAATTACAGTCTCCACCTGTATCCCCTATTGCTCAGTAGACACTCACGCCACAGCACGTGGCACCAGCAGAGGATAAAAATGTCTAATAATTTCACTCTAGACCCACACCCCCTGGACCCTAAACCCCGGACCCTGGGCCCTATCCCTTAGTAGCCAGCCCTGAAGCCACGAGGTCGGCCAAAAGGTTTATCGCCTCGGGATAACTCTTTCCGCCGATTGAATCCTTAAGAAACGAGCTAACGACGATGAGCTTTATTACACCGGCGATTGCTTTCGGATCGGCATCGACAACAAGACCTTGCTCTTGCCACGTTTCTATAAGCTTACTCAGCCAGTCCTCATCGCTTTGAATATGTTTTGCGAGCCGCTCTGGGGAAACCGCTCGCAAAACCTGGTCGAACTCATTTTTCTCATACATCCGTCGAAACAGAGGATTCGTCTCCATAACCCGCAAGCCCTCAAGAATAAAGTTCTTGATCGTGTGCTTTGTGATAGGCTGGTTACTAATAGTCCGGGCTATGACTTGTTCACGGAACCGGCTTTCCTCCGCCTCAATAATCTCGAGGTACAAATCTTCTTTTGAGCGGAAGAAAGCGTAAAATGAACCCTTAGAGATGCCAACAGCTTGCGTGAGATCATCCACGCTTGTTTTCTTAAGACCAAACGTGCTAAAGGCCTCCCGACCCTTTTCGATTAGTTTTTGGCGTATAACTTCGCGTTCGCTCTGAGTAAATGCACGCGCCATAAAAACCTCACTTACGTCTATGACTTAATTATAATATTGGTCATAGCGTCATATTGATCCTACCATTAATCTCACAAGACGTCAATAAGGCAAGCAACCTGTTCAATAGGCCATAACCAGACCCAAAAAGCAGAAAAAACGCTCTACAAAGTGGTTACTTCATTTTTCCCAATATATCCAAAGAATGCATCTACGGATTCACACCAATTCCAACTACTGCTAGATATTGCCACGTTTACTGCCTAGCTGTGATGCGATGCTACTTTGAACTTTGGTTTGTTAAAGAAGTTAGCACTCACTATTAGTCTGGACGCAACTTGAAATCGGTTTTATTGTTTATCAATAACCTCCCGTGGGTAGTAATCGGACAAGTCGTGTTGCTACGAAACATGGGGCATGCGTTGCACACTGAACAATCATTAAAACTGAGTTATGTGAAGATTCTCTTTGATCTATCACGGGGAAAGCAGGCGCTTCTTTCGATATGCCAACCGGCGCTCGGCGCTTTCTTCGCCTTAGGAAGGGTGCCGGATTTACACCTACTTGCTATCGGTATACCCGCTGCAGCTTGCGGTTACTTCGCGGTATTTTCTCTAAATGACGTCCTTGATGTTAAAGCCGACAAGCAAGCCTTGACGTCGCAATCTAACCCCGTCGATGATGGTTATGATATAGACGTTACCTTCCTACGTCATCCACTCGCGCATGGCAAAATCTCATTTAGGACTTCACTCGCATGGGTTATTGGGCTTGCGCTCGTAAGCGCAACTCTCGCATATATACTTAGCCCAGTGAGCTTTCTTTTATTCCTGGGGTGCGTCGCGCTTGAAACTCTATATTGTGCGTTGCGCTCCATAACCTGGTTAAAGACTATCATCTCAGGGATAATGGTTGGACTCGGTGGGTTGGCGGGTTGGGCTACTGCAACACCATTAACGGTCGCATCGCTTTACCTGTTCTTGTTTCTTGCCCTTTGGGAGATTGCAGGGAGAAACCTCCCAAACGACCTTGCTGATGTCGACTCGGATCGCCTCGTTGGGATTAAGACCGTTGCGACCATCTTTGGCGGCCGTGTCTCATCAGTTGCAACCCTTATAGGAGCCCTGGCAACCTTAGCATCTATCAATACTCTTCCCATCTCTCTAGTACCTAAATTGATCATCATATTGCTCGGCGCTTGGGCAATGGTAATTCCAGCGATACTACTGGTGCAGGTACCCTCAAGCACGCAAGCGGCCTCCTACTTCAACAAAGCTAGTCTCTTGCCTAGCTTGGCCTTTATCGCAATAATCCCATTTATGCTTTTGAGAAGCTTATAATGCGTGCGATAGAAACCCGTGATCTCTTTGATCGAAATGTAGTATATCATGCAATAGAAAGGTGATTCTCGCCCCAAAGGTGATTGCTGGCAGAACCAGCCTGTCGGATCTTAAAGATACTGCCTAGGAATTGGTTGATATAGAAGCGCATAATCTGACTGAAGGCCGGTTTTTTAACAGCTTCTCCAGCCACCAGGTCCGAAGTCGCCACAGTTCTGCCGGATTGAACGATCGCAACACGGCCAAGCACCATACCCTTCTTTACCGGATACCTAACCACAGACTTTCGTTTTACGATTACCTTGGTGTCGACTGAATCTCTAACGGCAGCCTTTACATCGGATGCAGCTACGAGGTGTACCGTCTGGCCGTACTTCATCTTTACCTTCCCATACGTCGTTCCCTCTGATATCAGCTTCTTCGTACTATAGAGGCTGAAGCCGTAATCAAGCAATGCTTTTGATTCACGGAATACTGCCTCTTGGGACCGTACGCCGAGAATAACGGTGATTATGGAAATATCCCCTCTCTTTGCTGAAGATACCAGGCAGTTCCCTGCTGAATCGGTATATCCGGTCTTAATACCTGTCGCCCCGGGATAACTCCAAAGAAGCTTATTTCTGTTCTCAACGACCGCTGGCTTCTTCGGATCTGCACGCGTTAGCTTCCATTCTTTTGTAGCTACTACCCTCGCAAAGTCCTTGTTTTGCATTGCGTATCGCGCGATGAGAGCAAGATCTCGAGCAGTGGAATAGTGCGAGCCGTCTGTTAGGCCATGCGGGTTGGCGTAGTTTGTGTTCTCCGCGCCGATCTCTAGAGCCTTCATGTTCATCACATCTAAAAACTTCTCTACCGAGCCTCCTACGTGACCCGCAACAACTACAGCCGCATCGTTCGCTGAGTTAAGCATGAGCGCATACAGAAGGTCGTTAATTGACATCCGCTCGCCTACTGAAAGTTTTATCCCATAGCGACCGGCAGATAGCACATCATCGCCTACCGTAACCGTAGTATCTAGCGCCTCAAGCTCTATCACGAGAAGAGCTGTCATTATCTTCGTTGTGCTCGCTATTCCCCTCTTTTCATCAGGATTTTTCTCCCAGAGGACATCGCCCGTTTTCTCTTCGATTACTATTGCCGATGGAGCGCTTATATCAGGTTGTATATCACTTGCATACGCAATACCCTGCCACGGCAAGTATACTGTTATGAGAACTGCAATTAATATTAGTAATAGGGACAGCCTCTTCATCGGCCCTCCTTGCTAGGCTATTCTCTTTAGGATATTACGAGTTTTTAGCCTAAAAGGGAAGAGTATGAGGGATTAGAAAGCTTTATCCAGTAGGCTTAGCTGGTGAAGCACGTGCTTGCGTATCTCTTTTGCGCTTGGGAGATCGCGGACTATCTCCCCCGATCTTATAAGCGGCTTCAACAAACCAATCCACTCTCCACCACAAACACATGGCTCCTCGGGTTGTTTATCTCTCGGGGTAATCCTGGTCTCGAGACAATTTTCACACCGCCAGACCTGTTTTGCTCCTGACAGTTTTCCTCTCTTGGCCAGGGGCTTCCCCAATACCTCAACCAGGTCAAAGGAGAAATCGACTACCGGAGCGGAGCTGATATAGGTGCCGACACCATATGCATCGGCATACATATTTAACTCAGCAATCTTGGTATCATCGAGTCCGCCGCTTAAAAACAGCTTCACGTGCTCAAATCCCCTGAGGTTGAGCTCCCACCTAACCTCTTGCGCGATTTTTAAGAAATTTCCTCTTCGAGAGCTCGGCGTATCAAGACGTACAGCATATAGCTTCTCACCGAGGGCATAAGCAGCCTTCAATGCCCCGAATTTTTCATCTTGGAAGGTATCTATCAACGCAACCCTTCTTACCGATGGATCTATTATTTCATCGAACGCCTTGTAGGCAGCCACTTCATCTTCAAAGGCGATAATGAGCGCGTGCGGCATCGTCCCAACTGGCTTTTCCCCAATAAGCTCAGCACTCTTTGTTACGGCTACCCCATCACAACCCCCAATAAAGGCGCTTCTCTCAATCATCAGGCTTATCGCCGGGTGCATCCTCCTTGCCCCGAAACTTATAACCTGCCTCTCGCCAGCAGCAAGCTTACACTTGGCGGCTCTTGTAGCAATCCCAGACGCCTGACAGATAAGCCCGAGCATGGATGTCTCATACACAGCAAAATCGGTATATATTCCGCTAACGGTAAGCACTACATCCTCTGCTTTAAAAAGGGTCCCCTCATCCATTACATCAACATCTACCTTTACGCCCGTGAAGAGGTGGGCAAGCTCCTCGACCCCACCTAGGATAGCCCATGGCCAAGATCGTGGCAGTGTTGCCGCTCTCGCCTCCCCAAGAACGTGTTTCTCTATACCCTTGGCTTTAAGGACCTCTATATCCCTGATGAAATAAACATCCGTTATCTCACCTGATTTAATCTCTTCCTCGGTCGCTATAT
>DASQQM010000314.1:0-4947 GCA_035643475.1 Anaerolineae bacterium
GGCGAGACCCTGAGCCCGGGAATCGGCGATTCAAAGAGGATGAAGGAACCGATTGCCATAGATATAATACCTCCCACACCGAGCGCGCCAAAGCCCGGAATGATCGCCTCGGCTATCAATAACCCTATGCCGAGCACTATCAGCACGAGGCCAGCGTAGTTAACCGGAACGACTTGAAGGGCATACAAGCCGAGGATTATCGATATCAACCCGCCTATCCCCGAAAAACCGAGGCCGGGATTTACGAACTCAAATATAAGTCCATAGAAGCCGAGTATTAATAAGAGGTAGGCCACATTTGGATCGGCAAGAATATGCAGTATACGCTGTCTCAGTGACATAGGGTGCTCAGTGACATCGGCGTCTTTAGTTTTCAGCACGATCGAGCCGGTGGGGGTTTTTACGGTTTTACCATCTACCCTAGCAAGAAGGGTCTCGATATCCGGAGCAACGTAATCGATGACCTTAAGCCTCAGGGCATCCTCAGCCGTGATTGAAACGCTTTTGCGGACCGCGTTCTCCGCCCACTTCTCATTCCGATTGGTTTTCCTCGTGATCCCCTTGATATAGGCGACCGCATCGTTGACCGCCTTCTCTTTCACGTCTTCGGGCATCTCGCCAAACATGGTTACCGGGTGGGCGGCGCCGATGTTGGTGCCCGGCGCCATTGCGGCGACGTGCGCTGCCATCGTTATGAAGGTCCCCGCGGAAGCGGCTCGTGCCCCTGATGGCGATACGTAGACGATGACGGGCACATCGCTGTTGAATATATCCTTTATAATTGAGCGCATGGATGTATCGAGCCCGCCGGGCGTATCCATGCGAATTACCAGCGCTTCCGCATTCATTTGTTGCGCTGCCTTGATGGAACTGCTGACATATTCAGCGACAGCTGGATCGATTACGCCTTCGATATCGGCGACGAGGACTTCAACATTGACGACAAGGACGCGCTCTTCCGTATCGGCGAGCGTAGGCGGCACCAGGGTGCATACCGCCAGCGTGGATATGATAAGGGCTAGGAGTAAGCGCCTGTAAAAATTACGGGCACCTTTATGGGGACCCTGTATGGGCAGGCGGGGAGAGGTAATGATGCGAACAATCGATCTTAATTTACCAGCCACGATCCACCGCCTGTTTTCCACACTTGTGCTACCTCAATATTAATTTAAAGCAGACAATATGTTATCAGTAGTACCAACACTTATCAAGTGGACTACTACTAGATCGGTTAAACAACATCCGATTGCTCAATATACTAGCAACTAATTAGCCAATTTACGATTAAAAAATTATAGCGACAGGTGGTTAGGTATAAACTAGCTTAAGGAGGCTAAGACCTATAGCCGGATCGAATTCTCTTATGGCGTTGATTCCCTCCATCTCGATAATTATCGCCTCAAGAACGAGAAATACCTCGGCGTTCTCTCTTAAGCACCCTACCTTAACCACATCCCTCTTACCGAATGCACCATGGAGGTGGATTTTAGGCTTATCTTCTTCCCAGAAAATAGTCCCAATACCAAGCACTTCGTTGCTTTCGTTGATCTCCCTCCATACGGGTTCGGGAGGTAGCTCATCCCCCTCGGGACCGGCTACAATCCTGCCTTTTTGCATGCCGCCGACAAGGTAGAGAACTGCAGCTTTTATACCTTCCATCTTTGCGATGCTGGCGATGTTCTCCAGTAGGTCTTCGTTGTTATCAAATCGTGCGACGATGATTCTACCGACTTTTCCGACCTGGTAATTCATATATACTCCTTAGCAATCATTTTTCTCTATGCTAACACGTGATGATTGTAAATCACCGAATGGCGGTAAAGTATATTAAGTGATTGCCGTTTTTTTTCGATGCAAGTGGCTTGCCCCTTAACTTTCAGCCCTATTGCGTCACAAAAAAGGGATCGTCGGTGTTGTTACAGTGCTATTACTTAATCGTACCGGTAAAGAGGAAATCATAAGGTGAGCTCATCATTAGGTGGGCAGGGTAAAAACCCGGCCCTAGCAAAACCGAAGTTTAACCGCAAATTTATACTGGCCATCCTGGGCCTTATCATCATTGCGGCAATTGCCTGGTGGCAGATTGCGCTCTCATCCGCAGGTACCCCAGTAAAAACTTCGACCGTTACTCGTGGTGATATCGAGGTGTACATTTCCGCCCCCTCGAAGGTTACACTTCCGAGCCGATCTGATTTGAGCTTTAAGGCGGGTGGCAAGATTGCGGCGATACACGTGAAGAAAGATGATGAAGTGGTCGCTGGTCAGATGCTTGCAGATCTTGATATGACCTCAATCTACCCGCAGATAAGCCAGGCGGAAGCCAGTCTTAAGGTCGCCCAGGCGAACCTCGATAAGCTGCTCTCTGGTCGCAACCAATACGAGATAGCAGTCGCTAAGACATCGGTTGGCCAGGCGGCGACCGCAGTGAAAAATGCGAGACGCAACCTAAACACTGTACAGAAATTGGTTGCGCAGGGCAAGCAAAAGGCCGCCTTAAATGTCGAGAATGCAGAGGCAGGCTTGAATATCGCGAAACAACAGTTACGTAAGATAAAAAACGGAGCGCGTACCGAGGAGCTGGCTGTTGCGGATGCACAGGTAAAACAGGCATCGCAGGCGCTGGAAGATGCCAAGTCAAACTACGATAGGGTTAAGGAGCTTAACGACCAGCTCCTTAACGAAGCTGACCAGACAGTCGCCTCGGCGAAAGCGGCTCTGGATGAGATAGCAAAGACTGATACCGCAACCGCTGCGTATGCCAGCGCGAAATCGGCCTACGACACAGCGGTGGCTGCGAGAAACCGCGTAATAGCAACAAACAACCAGTCATTACGGGCAGCACAGGCGCAGGTAAATTCAGCGAAAGGAGCATACGATACTGCCATGGCCCAATACAACGCGGCCAAAGCTGGAGCTCGCAGTGAGGATATGGTAATTGCCGAGAACCAGGTACGACAGGCTGAGATTGCCCTTGAGATCGCCAGGATTGGCACCGGCGATGCAAGTCTCGACGCCCAGCTTGATGCGGCGCAGGCTCAGCTGGACAACGCAATACAGAGCAGTCGAATCGCTGCCGCACAGTTTGAGCTGCAAAATAATGGGCCAGGAGCAGCTGATATCCATGCGGCTCAGGGACAGATTGAGCAGGCACAAGCGCAGCTTGCTTCAGCTGAGGCCGTTGCAGAGGACGCGATCCTGAAGGCCCCCTTTTCGGGGAGGGTAGCAGCCGTTAACGGAAGGGCGGGCGAGATCGCCGGGCTTAACGCGACAAGCTTAAGTAGCGGGGGCGAATCACCGGCGCTCATTACGTTGATCAACTTCGATCGGGTTGAGCTTTCGGCGGATGTCGATGAGGTCGAGGTGGGGAAGCTCAAGATCGGCCAGGATGTTCGCGTTGCGCTCGATGCCTATGAGAATAAGATCTTCGATGGTAAGCTGACAGATATATCGCTTATCTCGTCGAAGAACTCAACCGGTGGAACGGTTTTCCCAGTAACCGTTATTGTTAACCCGGGCAAGGACGAATTTCGTGAGGGCATGAGTGGCGATGTGGAAGTAATAATCAGTAAGAAGAGGAATGTGCTGGTCACCCCATTCGACGCCGTAAAGGTCGATGGCAAGAAGAGTACCGTTTACGTGGTTAAGGATGGCGTAGCATACCTGCGTGAAGTTACAACCGGTCTCTCCTCTGATACCGCCTATGAGGTTGTATCAGGCCTCAAGGAGGGGGAGGTCATTGCAACCGGCAAAGTTGCGCTCACCGATGGGCAGAGGGTAAAGGCAGAAAAAGACGAGCGGACCATGCGATGACAATAGAAGTCAGGGATATATACAAAATCTACTATCTTGAGGGGATAGAGATACACGCGGTAAGTGGCGTTTCGCTCACTATAGGTGATGGTGAATTCGTCTCTATCATGGGTCAATCCGGCTCGGGAAAATCGACCCTTATGCATATTATCGGCTGCCTGGATAAGCCAACCAGCGGGTCAGTTTTTATCGATGGCTATGATACTAATGACTTAACCGATAACGAGCTGGCCGAACTCAGGCTACAGAAGATCGGCTTCGTATTTCAAACGTTCAACCTAATCCCGAGGGCATCGGCCTTAAAGAACGTTGAAATGCCTCTCGTCTACGCCGGGGTGAGGGCTGCCGAGCGCAGGGGGAGGGCAATTCAGGTGCTCAGTTCAGTTGGCCTTGGCGATCGTCTCTATAATAGGCCCTCGCAGCTCTCCGGGGGGCAGCAGCAGCGCGTTGCCATCGCACGTGCGCTGATCAACAATCCCGGGATTATACTGGCTGATGAGCCGACCGGAAACTTAGATTCAAAATCGGGCGCTGAGATCATGGCGCTCTTAGACTCCCTGCATAAACAAGGTAAAACGGTAATTCTCGTCACCCATGAAGCCGAAATAGCCGAGCATGCCGACAGGTTAATCCGACTATTTGATGGAAAAGTGATCGAGGATGGTCCGATAAAGAAGAATATGACAGGTGGAAAGCGTAAGAATGAACTTACTTGAGAGCTTCCTGCTCGCCATAGATGCAATCATTGCCAATAAGATGCGTTCCGCCCTTACTACTTTGGGTATCGTTATCGGTGTATGCGCCGTCATCCTCCTTGTCTCGGTCGGTCAGGGCGTACGTGATTCTGTTACGGAGCAGATACGTGGAATAGGCTCTAACCTTTTGATTGTAATGCCCGGTGAGGTGGAGTTTGGCTCGGGACAGGAGCCGAGCTTTACGAATAAATTGCGGGTTGAGCATGTGCGCACCATAGAGCGCGAGGCGCTCTATGCTAAGCAAGTAAGTGCCGCTACTGAGAATAGGGGATCGGTGAAATTCGGTAGCACCTCTCGCCGTTCGATGGTATATGGGGTTACCGCAAATTATGCGGATATGACGAACTTTGCTGTTGAGAGTGGCGGATTCTTGACGGAGACG
>DASQQM010000315.1:0-4596 GCA_035643475.1 Anaerolineae bacterium
CATACAAGCGATACTTGTAAACCCACCTCTTGCTGCAGCCTTTAGGCCGCTTTCGATCGTCTCCTCATCGGTGCGACCAGGGTCACGCAGGTGTACATGCATATCGACTAATCCCGGGACCACCAGTTTGCCTGAAGCATCGATAACCGCTGCTCCCGCTGCAATTTCTTTATTTACCAACCCTTTATCAACAGCCGCAATCTTATCCCCTTCGATCAAAACGTCAATTATCTCATCGATAGCGTTCGCGGGGTCGATGACCCGCCCATCCTTTAATAGATATTTATTCATCATCTCTCGCACCACCCAGAAGTAAGTAGAGCACCGCCATCCTCACAGCGACCCCATTTGTTACCTGAGTTGTTATTACCGCCTGCGGCATATCCGCCACATCCGGCGCAATTTCAACGCCCCGGTTGATAGGTCCGGGATGCATAACTATGAGATCCGGCTTTGCCATCTGTAGGCGCCTCTTGTTTATACCAAAGAGAGAGGCATACTCGCGAAGCGATGGGAAGAGCGGCTCCCCCTGCCTCTCCAGCTGTATCCTCAGCAGGTAAAGAACGTCGACCTCAGGAAGGATGGAATCGAGATCGTGTGAGACCTTTACGCCAAGTGATTCGATATCTTTCGGAATCAGGGTTGGAGGACCGACAACGATAACCTCCGAACCCACCTTTGTAAGCGCCATGATATTGGATCGTGCAACCCGGCTATGAAGTATATCGCCGACTATCGCAACCCTTAGCCCGTTGAGCGTGCCGAATTCCTGGCGTATGGTAAATAAGTCGAGAAGCGCCTGCGTGGGATGCTCATGCGAGCCGTCTCCAGCATTCACCACGCTGCATTCCATGTACTTCGCCAGGAGCGCCGCCGATCCGGACGCGGCGTGCCGAATAACCACTAAATCCGAAGCCATCGCCTCTATTGTCTGCGCGGTATCCTTGATGCTTTCGCCCTTGACGATCGCGCTCGTGCTCTTGGATATGTTTACGGTATCGGCGCTCAGGCGCTTTGCGGCGAGTTCAAATGACGTCCTCGTTCTAGTGCTCGGCTCAAAAAAGAGGGTGACGATAGTTCGTCCCCTCAATGTCGGGACCTTCTTGATTGGACGCTCCGATATCTCCTTAAACGACTCGGCCACATCAAGAATGAGCGCTATATCATCACTGGTCAATTGATGTATGCTTATTAAATCCTTATGTCTCAATCCCAATTCTCATACCTCAAGTAATCTCTTCCCCGATAACGACCGAATCCTCTCCGTCGATTTCCTCCACATTTACCTGTACTCTCTCCTTGCGAGAAGTCGGGATGTTCTTACCGACATAATCAGCCCTGATGGGAAGCTCGCGATGCCCCCGGTCTATTACGACCGCCAACTGTATCGCTGCCGGTCGTCCGTAATCCATGATCGCATCCATCGATGCCCGCGTGGTGCGACCGGTAAAAAGAACGTCGTCGACGAGTATTATCGTCTTGCCTGCAACATCAAACGGTATCTCGGTCTTGTATATCTTAGGGCTCGAATACATCGCCACATCATCGCGGTAGAACGTAATGTCAAGCGCACCGACAGGGAGATCGATGTTTTCAATCTCTTTTATCTTCTGCGCAAGTCTACGGGCAAAAAAAATACCGCGATTGCGGATTCCCACTAGGGCTACATTCTCCGCACCGCGGTTCTTTTCCAAAATTTCATGAGCTATTCTGGTGATGGCCCGGCCCATACTAGCGCTATCCATAACCAGCGCTTTTGTCTTAAAGCTCATCTATCGCTCCTCACTTGGCACAAAAAAATACCTTCACTGCAGGCTTCGTGAAGATAGATACATTAAGCAAGGTCACGTATATTCTGTTACTATCCTTACCAGCCTCGCAGGACTAGATTTAAAGGTCTCAATAATAGTACCAGAAAGCCGAATGCGGTGCAACCAATTTTTGTACTGCAGTTACTCATCCCCGTTCTCATCCCCTTCCTCATCTTCCATATCACGCAGGCGCTTACGATACCGTATTGGGGCGATAATAACTGCTAAAACAACAAGGACTGCCATCAGGTACCACCCGATATCCCGCAACTGCACTAGCCAGATGGTAATAATCTGGCCGCGTGCGTAGTTTCTCCACTCGGCGTTTAATTTATCCTGGTTGCGTCCAAGGGATTGCACCAGTGCATCATCGAAGCTTTTCCCTGCTTGGAGCTCTCCGATCACTTCATAGAGTTTAGCCTCACCAAATCTAGCAACGATAAACCTGATTACCATATAGCCCTGGGCGTAATCCTGGGGCCGTGCGGGCTCATCCCGGGGCGATTTTGCAGCCCCTACCAGATCATGAATATCATTGGTAAGCGCGTATTTATCAAGGTCGGCTGCCTCAACGCCAGGTTGCGATTCGTAGATGGCAAGGCCTTCAATAAACCATTGCGGCACGGTATCCAATCGAGGGATGCCGTTCATAAAAATAATGTGGTTTATCTCATGTTTTAAGGTCACCGTCGAATTCCCAACACCTTGAAGAATCGCTATCAGATTGCGGCTGGGCTGCGCATAACCGGCCGCGTTAGTTGAAGGGCTCCCCGCTAAAAACGCAGAGCGGTCGGTGTAGATGTAGAGATCGATCTTTTGGATTTGCGCCCAGTTGTACCGGTCAGCCATATCGACATAGACCGCCTCCGCCACTCGGCCTATAGCTTCGATGCTCGCCCTCTTCGACGCGTGGATTTTAAAATGCGGGGTTTCCAGAGTAGCCCAGTCGCTCTGAGTTACAACGGCAAAGGCACTGGCTGCTTGGATAAGTATCATAACTATGAGTAGTACTGCTAGTATGACTCGCTTCATTGCTCCACCTTCTGGAAGGTATTCCACTCTATAGGTGCGTTCGGGGAACGCACCCTACATCCTCACTACTTATTCCTGGTACCCGGGTACCCCCGCCCACATCTCTCACCACACTACCATTGGTACGTTGGCACCTCGGCACGTCCAAGACAGTACCCACATCTCTTACCCACATCAACTGGTAACTGCAGCACCGGCAGAGATCACCCCATAAATGGGGCAACTACATTGGCACGTTGGCACATACAAGAGTTAGTAGATCATAGTTAGTAGTTCATAGAGTATTACCTACACCTCTTACCCACGTTAACTGGTAACTGCAGCACTGCAACACTGAGTAACTCTACCCACATCTCTTGCCTACACCCCTGGACCCTGGTCCCTGGTCCCCGGACCCCCCATTCACCGACTCACCAATCTCCTTGACCCCCTCTACCCGCTTCGATAAACTAAATACGATGTGGTTATTGCCCGTCCCCAACCTATAGGAGCAGATGTGAGACTCAGCTACTCGGCCATTTCAACATACCAAAAATGCCCGCTCTCCTACAAATTCCAGTACATCGATAGAATTCCAACCAAACCATCGCATCACCTAAGCTTCGGTAGTAGCATCCATTCGGCCCTGGAATTTTTCTACAGAGTGGAGGTGCCGGAGCCATGTAGTCTGGAGAGGCTTTTAGACGAGCTGGATACGGTCTGGCTTCGCGATGGATATGGAAGCGAGGTCCTTGAGCAAGAGTACAAAGAGAAAGGCCGGTCGATCCTCACCCAGTTCTACCAGGAAAATCTGCCCTCATTTGCCGTGCCGGTCGCGGTTGAAAAGCGATTTTCACTGGATATTGATGGCATTACCCTCGTCGGCGTAATCGACCGCATTGACCGGCTCGCCAACGGGGGGCTTGAGATCATCGATTATAAAACGAACGGTAAGCTGCCCCCAAAGATAAAGATCAATACCGACCTACAGCTCCCCATCTACCACATGGCCGCGGAAAGTATGTATGGGACAGCGCCTCAAAGAGTAACGCTTTATTTTCTGGTGCCAAATGAGAGGGTGAGCACCCGGAAGACCAAAACCGATATAAAGAAGGCGCAGCACGAGATTCATAAGGTGGCAGACGGGATCCGGGATAAACGACTTGACCCCCTTAAAAATCCATTGTGCCCATGGTGCGACTTTATCGAATCCTGCCCACTTCACATGAACAACCCGGCTATATTGGCAAAAGCCGCTGCCAACGGCAAGGTAACCGGGGGCAAAAACTCAGGTGGAGGCGGGTCCGAGGTCGTGAAGTCACGGCGAGGCGCGATAGGAACTGTGGTTACGGAGCTACGACAGAGCGCGATGGAGATAGAAAAAGCGGTCGATGAGTACCTCGAGCTGGTGGAGCAGATCGGCGGCGCTCGCTTGAGGCTCGAAGAGCTCCAGGGCATCATCCACAACTACTGCGAAGCAAATAACCTCACATCGATCAGTGGCACGCGTGGCAAGCTAACCCGAGGAGCCCGAAGAACCACCCACTACAACATCGATAAGCTGCGCGAGCTCCTTGAGCCCCGTGGCCTCTGGGAGAAGATACTCGACGTTAACAGCCGGCTCCTAAAAGAGCTCCTTGATGATGGGACGTCCCAAGGAGAGCTACGTAAGCTTATCGACACCGCCAAGGAAGTCGAAGAGATCAGCTATGTCCTTTATGAAAAGGATGAGCTGGTAGACGAGTGATGTAAATATAGGATTAAGGTCTAGGTA
>DASQQM010000316.1:0-15621 GCA_035643475.1 Anaerolineae bacterium
AGCAGAGCTCACGACATGGAAGGAGATCAAGAGCGTCACCTATGTTTCAAAGGATGAGGCGCTCGAGCGCCTCAAGAAAGAGTTTAAGAATTCAGACCTGCTCGATTATATAAATGAAAATCCCCTACCAGCATCGCTTGAGGTCACCCTCAAAGATCCGCAAAAAGCAAATCAAATTGCCGATAGGCTAAAGGGTCGCCCAGAAATCACCGATATAAAGCACGACAGGGAGATTGTTGACAAATTACTCGCG
This sequence comes from Anaerolineae bacterium, assembly GCA_035643475.1. Classification (GTDB taxonomy): domain Bacteria; phylum Actinomycetota; class Aquicultoria; order Aquicultorales; family Aquicultoraceae; genus DASQQM01. The sequence continues at coordinate 254 of DASQQM010000316.1, forward strand.
GTAACTAAGGTTGCCAGGTGGTTTATTGCAGTCTTTGTGGGCCTTTTGGCATTTGCATCGCTGGTGCTGATTGCAAACGCTATTCGCCTCGCCATCTATGCGAGGCGCAAAGAGGTTACAATCATGCGTCTGGTTGGCGCGTCGAATTGGTTTATCAGGTGGCCGTTTTTGCTTGAGGGCATACTACAGGGCTTCACAGGAGCCCTAATAGCGATCATATTGCTCTACGTAGCAAAAGTGACCGTCATGGACAACATCAATCGCGCCCTGGTGTTTCTGCAAATTGGCTCAAGTCAACAGGAGTTTTATCAGCTCATGTTTGGGTTGATTGTCGCTGGGGCTATGATCGGTGCGGCGGGAAGTGCTTTTGCTCTAAGGCGTTTCTTGAGGGTATAAAGCTAAACCGCATTCCGACTATTAAATTCCTTGGTTAAAGTGTTACCGTGGTGATTTTCGCACTTAAAAAGCTTGGTCCCCGAGCGTACACCCAATGGTTAGCGGAGTTGCAGCTGGGGCACATATGCCTGCTGAGCAACGCCACGGAAGACATCTGTTGACTTGCTTAACCACCGATGCTTAACTAGGGGATATAGGTGATCATGAATTATTTAGCTACTGAATTGCGGCAAAAATTAACAGCAGTAATTTTAGCACTTGTTCTATTGGGCTCCTTTGCTCAGCCTGCCCTCTCTTCTGGGTTATCCGGTAAGCAGAGAAGTATTAACTCCCAGCTTGACCAAACCCGCCAGAAGCTACGAGAGGTTAAAACTCAGGAAGCCAAGCTGGTGGGCGAAATAGAATTAGTAGATAGCAGGGTTGTAGCAGTTCAAAAAAAGATCGACGGCTTTGATGCCGAGATGAATAAGACGAGCCTGCAACGTGGCGCGACCGAGCAGCAACTTGCAGCTCTTCAAATTGAACTCTGGAAAACACAGCAAGAACTCGACCGCACAGAGGCAAAGCTAGCCGAGCAGAAAACCATCCTTAACGACCGGGTTAAGAATATTTACAAGCGGGGTAAGGCCTCCTTTCTCAATGTCATCCTCGATTCGAGCGATTTTGTAGACTTCCTTGATCGGCTCCAGTTTCTCGAGTACATCGTTAGGCAAGATATCGAAATCGTCGATCAGGTAGAAGATACTAAGGTGCTTGTCGAGGACAAGCAACATGATATTAATAAGAGCAAAGCTGCCATAAACGGCAAGCGGGTTACGCTCATTAATGAAGAGCAGCGCATCAAGGAATTGACAGATGCGCAGCTTGCTCAGAAAAAGGCGCTTCAGGCGGAGATCGCCAGAAAGCAGGCTCTTCTAGCGAAGATTAAGAAAAATAGGGCTGCTTACGAGCTGGCCGAGGATCAACTCCTTAACTCATCCAGTGATTTAGCGTCAAGGATTAGGAGCCTCGAGCAAGGATCAGGCGATGGCAGCTCATCCGCAATACCGGTCGACCTATCCGGAAGCGGATTTGCATGGCCGACGAATGGCAGGGTAACATCATGGTTTGGGATGAGAAAACACCCGATACTTGGCACTGTGCGCATGCACACCGGTATCGATATTGGCGCTCCTTATGGCCAATCGGTAATTGCCGTTCAGGATGGCGTGGTTATCAAAGCTGGTTGGGTAAGGGGCTACGGTCAGACAGTGATTATTGATCACGGGGGCGGCATAAGCACGCTCTATGCACATCTCTCATCAATTCTTGTATCGGAGGGCGATACTGTTTCTAAGGGTACAGTGATAGGGCGAGTTGGCACTACCGGGCTCTCCACCGGCCCCCACCTCCATTTCGAAGTAAGAGTAAATGGTGAACCTAAGAATCCAATGGACTGGTACTAGTACAGCGTCACCTCTGTGACGCTGTACAGAGCAATGGAACAATAGAACAATCGAGCAATAGACATAAGAAGATAGAAGATGGAAAATGAATTGGTTATATAGTATGGAAGCCTGTTCCATTGCGGTCTAATGATCTACTGCTCTATTGTTCGATCTAATTTCTTACCGTCAACTGATGTGTGATGGCGTAGTAGGCTATTTCAGTTTACCCTTTATTCTTGCTCCTGGCTTCGGTATTCTTGCGGATTCTGAATTCTGTTTTTAAGTGTAGAAGTGATCCTTATTTTTGCTTATACTTAAGCAAAAGCTTATAGATGGGGTGAAATCTTGGATAGAAGAATTCTCATTGCCACTAGTGCAGTCCTCGCGGTTTTAGTGCTCTTTCTGGCCTTTGCTGGGGGGATGTTTCTCGGTAGGGATCTGGAGAAAAAAAGCGCTGATAGGTTTGCGCAAGGGCTACCCTCGGTCCAAAAAGTTGAAGAAGTAATGCAGATCATTGACCATGCGTATGTTGAGAGGGTCTCCGAAAAAAAACTCATCGATGGCGCTGTTGAGGGCATGATCGGGGCACTGAATGATCCGTTCACTCATTACCTCGATCGCACTCACTACGATGTATTTAAGGAGGAGACCTCCGGGCATTTTGATGGCGTGGGGATAATGTTGGATGTAACCAAGGACAAGGAGCTGGTTGTTGTATCACCGATAGACGGAACACCGGCGGCGAAGGCCGGGGTGAAGGCGAATGATATCATCACCAAGATTGACAATAAGCCGACAAAGGGCATGAGTAGTGACCAAGCGGTAAAATTAATCAGGGGCAAGCGTGGCACTAAGGTAGTGCTCACCATGCGACGCGAGAGCGTGAAAGAGCCGCTGGTGTTTAACCTGATAAGGGATAAGATCGATATACCGAATGTCTCTCACAAAGTACTTGAGGGCAACATAGGGTACCTTCGGCTGCATCAGTTTAACGAGCAGACGAGTAGTGATCTGAAAAAACACTATAATGAGCTAAAAGCTGCTGGGGTAAAGGGCGTGATTTTCGATCTGCGAAACAACCCAGGGGGAATCCTTGAAGAAGCCGTTGAGGTGGGGAGCATGTGGATACCATCCGGACCAATAGTTAAGATTAAGTCGAGAACCGGATACGTTGACTCAAAGAATGCGCTTGGAAGTGCGGATGAGACGATGCCCCTTGTTGTACTCGTGAACAAGGGGAGCGCCAGCGCATCCGAGATCGTCGCAGGGGCACTGCAAGATGATAGGCGTGCGATATTGGTAGGTGAGACCACCTTCGGGAAGGCCTCGGTCCAGACGGTGATCGACCTCTCTGATGGCTCCGGAATACTGCTGACGACTGACAAGTATCTCACGCCAAAAGGTAGGATGATTCATAAAAAGGGCATTAAGCCTGATATCGAGGTTAAGTTTGACCACAAAGCCAAAGAGGATATACAGAGGGATAAAGCGATCGAGGTTCTTAAGGAGCTGATCTCCGGGAAGAGAAAGCTGAAGCCGGCTGCATAAGTTTCTAGCTGGGTTCGGCGGTAAGCTAAAAATTATAAGATGGAAGATCGCATAGAATGGGAAATGAAACAGGCATCGCATTTAAATGCGATGCCTGTTTAAGTGAGCGCTTATTTATGGAGCCGATCATATAGGCTGCAGTTAGAACCGCTCATCATCGTCGCCCTCATCGAAGAGCTCGGCTGGTGTCTCTTCATCGAAGCGACTGGCCGTAAAAACTTCCCGGCTTATCCTACTTAGCTTTCCGCCATCTTCCTCTATGGGAGTAAGTCGCAGTATCGTAGAATCTCCAACCAGCTCAATCGTGGTTAGGTTGTTGTCATGCGGGAAAAAACGCAAGTAAGTAAAGCTGAGAATGTTCAAAAACAGGCAACCATTGATAACCAGGGTCGAGGTCTCTGGGCTCGAGAACACCTTGACCACGACTCCTTCGCCCTGGCTAATCACATCGCCGTCAACAATGTAGGTATATTTTACGCTCTCGAGCGTTTCGAGGGCGCGCAGCATATCTTTTCTATTGATGAGGGTACCCTCATCAACGATGCAGGGAGCAGATGCTTCATGGCGAGAGTTTTGCATAGATTTTGGACCTCCAGGGTATTGCAAAATTATCTGCTAATATTATAACAGATGCACGAAGCCGTAAATACCAATCAGCAAAATATGGCGATAATGCGTGGAGTGGGTGACGATGCAATTAACTAAACAGATCATCAAGGCAATGAGTAAGAAAGGGTATGCACCACAGGGGATAGAGGAACTTGCCTCTACCCTCGGTATACCCAGTGTGGATAAGCTCGAAATTAAGAGAGCGTTGGATGTGCTGGAAGCTGAGGGTAAGGTGTTGCAGACCAAAAAGGGTAAGTACGCGCTCCCGGCGCAGCTCGATATGGTCGTCGGTGAGCTAATGGCAAACAGAGCCGGTTACGGTTTCGCGCGGACAACTATCGGCGATATTTTTATTCCCGGAAGCAGGGTTAACGGTGCAATGCATGGGGATAAGGTCGCCGTACGGGTCAGCCGCAGGAAGACGCGACAGGGTCCGCGAAGTGAAGGTGAGATCGTAAGGATAATCGAAAGGGTCCATGAAACCGTGGTTGGCCGTTATGAGAGGCATGGGAAGATAAGTGTTGTCGTCCCTGCGGATAAGCGCATCTTTTACCACATATCCGTTCACCGGAACGATGCCATGGAGGCAAGGGATGGTGATATGGTAGTAGCGAAGATATTTGAGTATCCCGACGGCGAGCGCGCAGCCAGGGGTCGGATAGTTGAGGTGATCGGCGATGAGACCTCGCCAACCATCGAGATCGATGTGATCGTGAGGGAGCACAACTTGAGCACCGAGTTCTCGTCGGGCGCTATTACTGAGGCTGAAGCGGTCCAAAGCTACGTTACCGAAGCTGACATCGCTGGTCGCAGGGATTACAGGGATACGTTTACGGTGACGATCGATGGTCTTGATGCCAAGGATTTCGATGATGCCATAAGTATAAGGCGTGAAGAGAACGGTCACTTTCACCTCGGGGTCCACATTGCAGATGTCTCCCATTACGTCCCCCTCGGCAGCTCGCTCGATGAGGATGCATATATGAGGGGGACGAGCGTGTATCTTGCCGATAGGGTCCTCCCGATGCTCCCGCGCAAGCTCTCAAACAATATCTGCAGCCTTAACCCTCAGGTCGATAGGCTGAGCCTCTCTGTTGAGATGGTCATCGACGATAGGGGAGAGGTTATCGATTCTGGAATCTACCGGGGCGTCATAAACAGCAACTTCCGGCTAACCTACGAGCAGGTGGATGAAGCCTTCAGGACGGGGGTATATCCGGATCCCGATGTGCGCGATTTATTGATAAATATGCGCGATCTCAGCGATACACTGGAGCAGAAGCGTCTTAGAAGGGGAAGCCTGAACTTCGAGACCATAGAGCCAAAGGTTATCCTCGATGAGGACCTCAGACCGGTTGATGTCATAATACGCGAGCGCACTACCGCCACAAAGATCATCGAGGAGGCGATGATAGTGACGAACGAGACCATCGCGAGCTTTATGTACTGGCAGGATGTGCCGATGGTCTATCGGGTCCACGATAAACCAAGCGAGGAAGGCCTAATCCAGATCGAAGAGCTGATCGAGAACCTCCGCTACCCGGTGCGAAAGCTAAAAGGAGCGCACCCCAGGGTAATACAGCAGATCATATCCTATGCACATGACCGTCCAGAAAAGCTCCTCATCAACAACCTGCTCCTGCGAGCTATGAAGAGGGCAAAGTACGCGCCATCAAGCGAGCTCCATTTCGGCCTGGCATCGCAGCACTACACGCACTTCACATCGCCAATCAGGCGCTACCCCGACCTGGTTGTCCACAGGCTGGTTAAGGCAGCCCTTGATCAGAATCTCTCGGAGCCGGATGTGGTGAGCATGGTCGACAATCTTGCGGATATCTGCGAGCAGAGCTCTTACATGGAGCGCGAGGCGGATGATGCCGAACGCGAATCCGTTGACGTCAAACTCGCGGAGCTCATGAAAGCTCACGTAGGTGAGGTATTTGATGGGACCATCACCGGCGTCTCGGGATACGGCTTCTTCGTCCAGCTTTCGAATACCGCAGAGGGGTTGGTGCACGTACGCGACCTGAAGGGCGATTTCTATGAGTACGATGAGAGGACGTTTACGCTCATCGGCAGGCGAGCCGGGAGGATGTTCCAGATAGGCCAATCGGTAAGGGTTCAGGTGACAAATGTCATCATCGGCGAGCGAAGAATCGATTTCGTTCTGGCGGAGGAGTAACGCAGGTGAATAGGTGAGTCGGTGAATCGGAATGTGAGTAGGAAGTGTGGGTAATGCCGTAGGCGCACGCAGGCTGTGATAGTCTGCACGAAATGGTATAATGAGCATATGAGAGTGGGAAAAGTAATAACAACGAATAGAAAAGCGTATCACGACTTCTACATAGATGAGACCTACGAAGCGGGGATTGAGCTGAAGGGTGCCGAGGTAAAATCCATCCGCGCAGGTAGAATTAACTTAAAGGATAGCTACGCCCGGATAGAAGATGCTGAGCTATGGGTCTTTAACATGCATATAAGTCCATATAGCCATGCAGATAGGTATACTCAACCCGAGCCGGAGAGGCCGCGCAAATTACTCCTTCATAAGAGAGAGATACTGCGGCTCCTTGGGAAGACAAAAGAGAAGGGGTACACCCTGGTTCCGCTTAAGGTGTACTTTAACGGTCGTGGCAAGGTGAAGGTTGAGATCGGGCTTGCTAGGGGTAAGCAACTCTTCGATAAGCGGAAGACTATCGCGGAGCGAACCGCAAAGCGTGAGGTAGAGCGTGCCCTTCGTGAGCGCCAGAAGGGATAATAGGAGCGCACACTAAGCTGAGCATAAATCCGGAGGCTCATTTACAAAGGGCGCCGGATTTATTATACTAATAGTTCCGGATGATGTGGACCTTAAAAATTTAAATACGGGGGCGACAGGTTTCGACTGAGGTCTGTTTCGGCAGGAGAAGCGGGTCGAGCTCAGGTAACTCGTTAAACTATCTGGAAAAAATAAACGCAAACGAACCAGTTGCACTAGCTGCTTAATTGCAGCTTCGCCAATCTAGAGACCGCCCACATCTTTAGTGCGGCGTCATTTTAGTGGGCTAGCCTCACCCGGACGCCCATAAGGGATGAGGAAAAACGGATGGGCTAGCGGTCGGATATCCCTGCCTGTAGGAATACCGATCGCGAACACTTAACACAGGATACGCTCGTAGATGCTCCTGTGGAGATGCCTGAGGACGTGGGTTCGATTCAGAAGAGTCGCCGGTAGCGGTAACGTTACATGGAAAACAAGGCTTACATCGGTGAAGCCTATGTTCGAAAGAATATGGTAACGCCGAGGGGTGAAAGCCCTGTAGAGACTTATGTAAGAGTTTTGTTAGAAATAGCAAATCTACGCTCTTACTATACGCCTTGCAACCGCGAGGCACTTGCAAAGCGGTTGAAGACATAGTCCAGTCCTTGTGGAAACGTAAGGGTAGCTGTCCCACCGCCTCCACAAAAATAAAGACCACCTTCATAGGTGGTCTTTATTTTTAACTTGCGCTTGTATATAGAACGAATGTTCTATATCGTATGAGTATGGAATCTGTCCGTTTTAGTGCATGCCTAAACTGCGAAAAGGGCTTCTGGGCTCCTATACGAGAGTTAAATAGAGGAAATGCCAAGTTCTGTTCAAGAAGCTGCGCTGCGTTTTTCGGCAACAAATTGCGAAAGAAAAAGCCTGTTCCAAATTCAACATGCCATCTCTGCGGCAAGGAATTTTACCGAAAGCCTTCTCTAATTAAATCAGCGAATAATTATTGCTCCAATGGTTGTTTTAGGGAGGCAGCTGGCCGTACACTTTCGAAAGATATTAGACATTATCAGAGATTTTGTAGAAGGGCACGGACGCATTCCGATCCAAGCGGATTTCTCTTCAAAGAAGGGCTGGTTAAACCCAAGTACAGTTGCGGATCACTTTGGCTCGTGGAATAACGCTATTACTACAGCAGGCTTTGCACCAAATTCCGCATCGATAGGGTATGTTTGCTATGCTAAAGATGGTCATCTCTGTAGATCGTATAGCGAGTTAATAATAGATGATTGGCTAACCGAAAATGGAGTTAGTCATGAAAAGGAAGTTAGGTATCCGTGTAGTAAATTAATTGCTGACTGGAAAATTGGAAATGCGTTTATTGAATATCTTGGCATGGATATGGAGCGGGATAACAAGATTAGCCAGAATTATATTAAAACGCTTGAGCGAAAGCGGCGGATATGTGCTGATCAGGGCTTAATTCTCATAGAATTAACATCGGCTAAGCCTGATACCCTTAGAAGGAATATTTTGGACCGCTTAGGCTAATATAAGGTTAGAAACCCATTTTATAGAGCGGTGACGGTTACTATGAGGATCAAAATAAGGCGGGCCAGAGCTGCTGACTTTATAGATCTGGCCCGATTGATATCCGGAGATGAAGCTTGGGCGCGATACGGGATTGATTTTAAGGTCGCCTTACAGTTAATCGAGACGGCGGAAGATGAATTTTACCTGGCGCAAGATGGCAAATCCATCGTAGGTTTTTATGCTGTGAGGTTGAATGGAGTGGGCAACATCGGAGCCTACATGCGCATGATAGTAGTTGCCGAGCCCCATCGTAATCGAGGTGTAGGCAAGCTGCTGCTCGATCATATATGGCAGTTGACCACACAGCACGTCCCTAACCTTTTTCTAATTTGTTCCACGGATAATATTAGAGCTCAAAGGTTTTACGAGCGAGAGGAATTTAAACCGGTCGGCATCCTGGACGGCCTGGTATTGCCCGGGCACCGTGAAGTTCTGTATTGGAGATCGAACGGGCCATTGAGATAAGTATTGCTGCATAGCATGTATCTAACAATAATATATACACTAGCGCTTTACTCATAAAATCTTTGATGACCTAGTCAAGATCCCCTCCCGATTTTTAAGACATACCGCCTTAATTAATGGGATGCAATATTATTTATCCTGTGAAGCGCTCCTTTAACTATGATAAGCTATAAACGGGGAATATACGGAAAAGGCGTAAAGCACGGTTATATAGAAAGGGTGGGTGTGTGCAGGCGCTTGATATAAAGACCATACGTAAAGGTGGGGCATATAAACTGCTCCTACTATTGATAATCCTGCTCTACCTGTTTTTGAGTATTAACTTTGTGCTCGGATACGGCGGTAAGGCATTTAAAGAGCCCGTAGGTGATTCCAAGTATTATGAAATTATGGTGAAGCAGCTGCTGCAAAAGGGCATCTACGGTTACAAATCAGAGGTGCCGAACGCCTACATTACCCCAGGGTATCCCCTCTTCTTAACCCTTAATTACTGGATCTTTGGGTATGCTAATAAGCCAGGCGGGCCCTATACCGAGATACGCATACTGCAGGCCATAATTGGCGCCCTTACGCTCTTCTATATTTTCTTAATAGGGAAGCGGGTTTCAGGAAATGCGACGGGTATTGTAGCGGCCCTTTTACTACTTCTCTATCCGGCCTTTGTGAAGGTACCTATGTATTTGCTTACCGAAACTCTGGCCACCTTTTTCCTCATAGCGTATATTTATTACCAGATAACCGCCCTTGATGGAAAGAGCCCCTGGTACTCGCTTATTTCTGGAATGCTTATCGGGTTGAGCGTGTTGACGCGACCGGCCGGTTTCGTGCTTTTATTCGTTCCTTTCCTTTATTCGTATATGATTGGGAGTCGGGAGCGGTTGCTCCGCCTGTTTATAATTACGCTTGCCGGTTTTACTCTGGTGATGATGCCCTGGGTGGTGAGAAATGTGGTCGCCATCGGCTCGCCAGCACCTTTTTCCACCCATAGTGGCGACCCCCTCTTAGCCGGCGTAGACCCCTATTATTATAAGCTTGGGCCCGAATATAAATATCATGGACCGACATACGAGAGAGTTATTACCGAAAAGTTAGGGGATAAATTTAGCTACGGCCTGTATGCAATAAAGGAAGGACTTAAGGAAAAACCGCTCCTTTACTTGAAATGGTTTACCATCGGCAAGTTCTCGAGGTTATTTGGCTTTCCATGGGTCTCCGCGGAGGGATATCTGAATGTGCTTCAGCCGATCCATCACGTCATAGTCGTTCTAGGCTGGATAGGAATAGTTATTGCAATACGCGCGCGGTCTATCCGTATGATTTCACTTATCATCGTTGTCACTACCGTGACTCTTCTGGCGTTTGTCCCCGAACCGAGATACGCCTTCCCCTTGTTACCCCTGTTATCTATTAATGCGGCTGAGGTGCTGGTCCGCTCCTGGAGGGGTGGGAGCAGTATGGATAGTTAGGTTGCTCATTATATATAGCGGCATGTTATCATGATAACAATCCCTTATAAAATCAATCCATGGGTGCCTAAAGTATATACTACTACCGCCGATAACATATACAAAACAGTTAATTAGCCAGCGCATGAGTATTGAATAATACTTAACAAAAGGAAGGACTCTCTGCGACCATTGCGCGACTAAATGATATATCAATAACCGGTATCAACACCGGTTATTGATAGATAAGAGGTATCATATGCACTGGATGATTCCCTCTGTGATAGCAATAGCATTCGGCGGATTTTTACTGGCGTTAATTTATCTCCCAAGGATTAAAATAGCTTTAAGCGATAGCAAAGAGCGCTATCGCCGCCTGGTTGAGCTTTCTCCTGATGGTATAGCTGTTCATAGCAATGGGAAGATTGTCTATATAAACGCTGCGGGAGCGAAAATGCTCGGTGCAGATACACCAGAGGAGCTTACCAGTAGGTCTCTACTCAGTTTTATCTATCTCGATCGTCACCCATCGGTAAAGGAGCAAAATGGCCAATTGCAAGGCGAGGCAATGGGTCTTATTGAAGAGAGGCTCATTCGCTCTGATGGACAGGAGATTGATGTAGAGATAGCCGCGGCGCCTATCACCTATGATGGCAAGTCTGAGACACAGATCATTATGCGCGATATTACTGAGCGCAAGCAGACAGAAGAAGCACTGTGGGAAGTCAATGAGATACTCCAGGCACTCATCCAATCCTCTCCACTGGCAATCATTACCCTTGACCTTGATAGAAACGTCAGGAGTTGGAACCAGGCAGCCGAGCATATCTTTGGCTGGAGCGAACAGGAGGTGCTCGGAAAGCCCAATCCTATAGTGCCCGAGGATAAGCAGGGTGAGTTTGGCGTAATGCAAAAGCGTCTGGAGTTAGGTGAGGCGCTCACTAACCTAGAGATAAGCCCGCAAAAGAAAGATGGCTCGCTCATTGATGTTAGCATATCAACAGCACTGATGCGTGACATTGCGGGTAAGGCTACCGGCGTCATCGGTATATTCGCTGATATTACCGAGCGTAAGCGGGATAAAGAGAAGCTGCGGGAGCAAAAGGAGTTCTCGGAGAATTTACTGCAAAACTCCACGGTGGCCGGATTCGTCATAGACTCGCAACATAATGTTATCCTCTGGAATAAGGCCTGCGAAGAGCTTACGGGCGTAAATGCATCCGATGTCATCGGTACCGGTAACCAGTGGAAAGCTTTTTACGATAGTAAGCAACCATGCCTGTCGGACATCGTCGCCGACGGTAACTACGAGGATTTGCCGTCTATCTACAGCAATCATCGACAATCCAGCTTAATACCCGACGGCTTATATGCTGAAAGGTGGTGCTCAAATCTCGGCGGTAAGTCGAGGTACATTATTTTTGAAGCAGCGCCCTTATACAACAGCAAGGGAGAACTAATAGCAGTCATTGAAACCCTGCAGGACATTACGGAGCGCAAGCAGGCTGAAGAGGCGCTAGAGCAAGAGCGCAACTTCACTGCGGCTGTACTTGATACCGCCGGAGCGCTGGTCGTCGTTCTCGATCGCGAAGGCCGCATCGTCCGCTTCAATCGGGCCTGCGAGGAGACGACGGGGTACTCATTCGAAGAGGTGCGGGGGCGGTACGTATTCGACATATTCCTTCTTCCCGAAGAGGCTGAGGCGGTAAGGAGCGTTTTTTCAAAGCTCAAAGCTGGCCAGCTCCCAAGCCAGTATGAAAACTACTGGCTGACCAAGGATGGCCAGCGACGGCTGATCTCCTGGACAAATACCGTTCTTTTCGGTGCAGACGGGGAGGTCCAGTGGATCGTCCCTACGGGGGTCGATATTACCGAGCGCAAGCAGGCTGAGGAGCAGATACGAAAGCTATCACGCGGTATTGAACAGAGTCCAAGTATGTTTATGATAACGGATGCTAATGGCGATATTGAATATGTTAATCCGAAGTTTACCCAGGTAACAGGCTATGCCCTTGGAGAGGCTATCGGGAAGAATCCACGCATACTAAAATCCGGAGAAACGCCACCAGAAGAGTATGAGCGGTTATGGGAGGCCATTACCTCCGGCGCTGAGTGGCGAGGGGAGTTTTGCAATAAGAAGAAGAACGGTGAGCTGTATTGGGAATCAGCATCTATATCCCCCATTAAAAACCCGGAGGGAGAAATAACCCATTTCCTTGCGGTTAAGGAGGATATAACCGAGCGCAAGCTAGCGGAAGAAGTACTAAGCGAAAGTGAGGAGAGATATAGAAGCATTATTAATGGAGCAGCGGAAGGGTTTTGGATGATAGACCCGCAACTGAAAACGGTCGAAGTAAATGGTTCGCTCTGTGAAATGCTCGGGTACACCAGGGAGGAGATGCTGGGTAAGACGCCCTTGAGTTTTGTCGACGAGGAGAACAAGAGAATATTCAAGGAGCAGATGGCGAGAATACCGGAAACTGCGCATCGGCATTATGATATTGTTTTAAAGTCAAAAGATGGTAACAATGTTTATACTACATTTAATGCGACCACGATACGGGATGCGTCGGGAAACCCAGCTAATGCCTTCGCGTTCGTCACTAATATTACTGAGCGTAAGCTAGCAGAGGGTGCACTTCTTGAGGCTAAGGAACGCATGGAGCAGCTGCATAGGGTTACCCCGAGCGCTATCTTTACAGTAGATAAAGACTGCGTCATCACCAGCTTCAATGACAAGGCTACGGAAGTAACGGGCTATACTGCTTCGGAGATAATTGGGAGAAAGTGTACAGTCTTTGCCCTGGATCCATGTATAGGTAAATGCCGTCTTTTTGCTAACGGTTCAGCTGAACCGATTATAGCCAACGAGTGCACCATAAAAAGGAAAGATGGGGAAGTGCGAACAATATCGAAGAACGCTGATCTCGTGAGGGATATTAATGGAAGCGTTACGGGCGGCGTTGAAAGCTTCGAAGATATCACGGAGCGAAAGCAGGCCGAGGAAATGATAAGATACATGGCCTATTATGACCCCCTCACTGATCTACCCAACCGGGTACTTCTCAATGACCGTCTTACCCTGGCGTTAGCCAATGCTCACCGTAATAACAGGATGCTAGCACTCCTATTCCTTGATTTGGATAGCTTTAAGACCATCAACGATACGCTTGGCCATACGGTAGGGGACCAGTTATTACAGGATGTTGCTGGGCGATTAAGAAAGTGTTTGCGTGAGGGAGATACGATCGCCCGCTTAGGAGGGGATGAATTTACCTTACTGCTACCGCAGATCGACCATGCGGAGGATGCAGCCAAGGTCGCTCAAAGGGTCGTCGAGGTCCTCGAACCACCGTTTAACTTTGAAGATCGTGAGTTTCATGTCACTACCAGTATTGGGATCGCCCTCTACCCCAGTGACGGAGAAGATGCCCAAACACTGTTGAAGAACGCTGATATCGCTTTGTACCGCGCTAAAGAGCAGGGTAGAAACAACTATCAACTTTACACTCCTATCTTGAATGCTAAGGCATTCGAGCGCCTGGCAATAGAAAATAGCCTGCGAAGAGCCCTAGAGCGAGAAGAGTTCGTTATCTACTATCATCCCCAGGTGGATCTCAACTCACAAAAAGTCGTTGGCATGGAGGCATTATTGCGCTGGCAGCATCCAGACCGGGGGCTTATCTCTCCATCGGATTTCATACCGATAGCAGAGGAGACAGGGCTTATAATACCGATCGGTGAGTGGGTACTGCGAACGGCCTGCGAGCAGAACAAAGCATGGCGGGATGCGGGTTACTCTCCTATACGGGTGGCGGTAAATTTATCAGCACGCCAATTCCAGCAACGGCGCTTGGTAGAAACTATCGAACAGATATTAAAGGGAACCCTTCTTGAATCCAATTACCTGGAGCTTGAAATTACCGAGAGCACCATAATGAAGGATACGGATGCTGCTATCACGACCCTTCACAGGCTAAAAGAGATGGGGATAAAGGTTTCAATCGATGATTTTGGCACCGGTTATTCTTCGTTGAGCAACCTGAAGAGATTCCCGATAGATACCTTAAAGATCGACCGGTCGTTCGTACGCGATATCACGGTCGATCCTGATGACGCGGCGATTGCTACAGCAATCATAACGCTAGCTCATAGCTTGCACCTGAAGGTAGTTGCCGAGGGTGTTGAGACGTTTGAGCAGATGGAGCTGTTGCACTCTCTCGAGTGCGATGAAATGCAGGGGTATATCTTTAGCCACCCATTACCAGTTGAAGAGGCTACTGAACTATTGGCTGGCGCAGGTCGCTTACACGCCCGGTGGAAATTAGTACTGGCGCTGGCAGGGAGAGAAGTATAGTCCTTGACTCCCTACTCTATAACAGTACAGGCCACCTAGGATGGCCTGTAACGCTATGAGGGGGCAAGGGGGATTCGAACCCTCCTCCGGCCTTATCAGGACCAGCCAACAGGTTTGCAGCCCGCGGGGCGCCCAGCGCCATCACCCCCAATATGTACAATAATTATATGTTTAATAACATATAATTATTAGTAGGTCAATTATTCATCTCTATATCTCGGTGTAAAGCTAATTGAGCTTTTTCGCATATGATCCCACCGGCACGTCGAGCAGACCCTACAATTGGATATAAACTGTTATGGCCGCAAATTATAGTTATGGTTTACAAGATGCTTGCTCGTTTACTTATATTGGATTAGCGTTATAATTAGGAAGGTTGCGACCGATTAGCTAAAATTAGTAAGCGCTAATCCAACATAAGGAACTTCGGAGTGGTATTTACGTGAACCTAGCCTGAAGATAAGCAATATAATAGTTCGTACAACGGAGGCTCAATGGATAATAGACCGGTTGGTATATTTGACTCGGGGCTCGGTGGCTTAACTGTGGTAAAGGAGATAATAAACCAGCTCCCAAATGAGGAAACCATATATTTTGGCGATACCGCAAGGTTCCCTTATGGGGCAAGAAGCCCAGTCGAGCTGCGGAGTTTTGTCTTTGAGATTATAGATTTCCTGCTCTCGTATGATGTCAAATTCATCGTTATTGCTTGCAATAGCGCATCCGCTGCTGCGTTGGAGGCGGCACAGCAATACTATAGCATACCCATAATTGGCGTTATTGAGCCA
>DASQQM010000317.1:0-3180 GCA_035643475.1 Anaerolineae bacterium
TTCGTTGTAGTATTTCTCGACGTCCTTGTCGGTAACCTTTAACCCCTTCGAAATGAGCTTCTCAAGCCTGATGACCTTATCAATCTCTCCTTTGAACTTGTCAAGCGTCATGCCTGTTTTTTTCAGCGCCTCCTCTAACGCTTTCTGATCCTTCAGGTTAGAGGACTTCATTATCTCTGCTATCTTTTTATCTACCTCTTTATCGGTTACCTTTATTCCCTGCTTATCAGCCTCTTGGAGGATCAGCTCCATATCGATCAGCTGATCGAGGATGGTTTGCTTCAGCTGATTTTTTATCTTCTCACCTTCAGCTCCCTTGAACATTTCACCATGCTGACCGCCGTACTGCTGCTCCAACTGTTTCAGCTGCAGCTGTAATTTTTCATCAACCTCGGCGACCGTTATCTTTTTGCCATTAACCTTGGCGGCCAGTGGCTCTTTTGAGCACCCAGCTACAGATAGAGCAACTACTGCAATCAGCACAACCGCCAAACCATACTTCAGAAACTTCATCCAATTACCTCGCTTTCTGGCTTATCTTTACTCCCGAATCGAGCGCACCCATTATATCATTAAACAGAGCCAACAGAAAAGCTACTATTTCGATGCTTTTAACTCCCGTAAGGAGTACATACTGTCTTTCCGTCTTAAAAAATAAATTCTCATATGATTCAGCAAGGATCATCTCTTGCTGCCTTGCTAAGCTGATGGGTGATACTCTGATAGTGCCGCTCTGATAGCTTATATCGGTTATACCCAGGCTTCTTGCTAGTAACCGAATCTTCGCAATACCAAGCAATGCGACCACGGGGTCCGGGGGTATGCCATAGCGGTCCGCAAGCTCGTCCATGATATCATCGACGCCTGAAGTATCGCGAGCAAGAATTACTCTCTTGTATGCCTCTATCCGCAGGCTCTCCTCAGCTATATAGGTATCTGGCAGATACGCATTGACGGGAAGGTCGATTTTTATCTCCAGTGGGTCAATTACCGGTTTGCCTTCAAGCTCTTCAATCGCCTCTCGAAGCATCTGACAGTACAGGTCAAAACCGACAGCCGACATATGGCCGCTCTGCTCTGAGCCGAGCAAATTTCCTGCTCCTCGTATCTCGAGGTCGCGCAGCGCAATTTTCACCCCCGAGCCGAGCTCAGTGAAATCGCTTATCGTTTTGAGCCTCTCGAATGCCTGCGGCGTTAGTAGCGCCTGGTAAGAGAAGAAGAAATATGCATAGGCGCGCCGACCGCTCCTGCCAACCCGTCCCCTCAGCTGGTAGAGCTGCGCCAGCCCAAGATGCTCGGCCCTATCGACAATAAGGGTATTTACACTCGGGATATCGATGCCCGATTCGATGATCGTCGTGCATACCAATACATCGTGCTCTCCCTTTAGGAAGTCGAGCATCACCTTCTCCAGCTGGTGCTCGCTCATCTGCCCATGCGCAACTGCAACTCTCGCTTCAGGGATGAGTGTTTTGATACGCGTTGCTACCCGACTAATGGTTTCGACCCGGTTGTGCACATAATACACCTGCCCGCCTCGGCCGAGCTCTCGCCGAATGGCCTGAATCATCATCTCCTCGTTGTACCTGCCAACATGCGTAATTATAGGCTGGCGATCTTCCGGCGGGGTTTCAATGACGGACATGTCGCGCACTCCAGCCAGCGATATCTGAAGAGTTCTCGGGATCGGAGTTGCACTCAATGTGAGCACATCTACGCTCTTTTTAAAATTTCTCATCTTCTCCTTGTCGTTGACCCCAAAGCGCTGTTCTTCGTCGATGATAACAAGGCCAAGGTTGAGTGGTTTAACATCATTTTGAAGAAGCCTATGCGTCCCTATTAATACGTCGATATCTCCGCTGTTAAACCGCGCTACTATCTCCTTCTGGTGGGCCCGAGATTTGAAGCGGCTGACCATATCGACGTGTACCGGAAATTGGGCGAGACGCTCGCTAAATGTGGTAAAGTGCTGTTGGGCAAGGATCGTGGTGGGTACGAGCACGAGCACCTGTTTGCCATCCATAACCGCTTTAAAGGTCGCTCGCACGGCGACCTCGGTCTTCCCGTAGCCGACGTCCCCGCAGATCAACCTATCCATAGGCTTAGCGCCTTCCATGTCCACCTTAACATCACCTATCGCCACAAGCTGATCAGGTGTCTCCTCGTATGGGAAGGAATCCTCTAGCTCTTTCTGCCAGGGGGAATCGGGCGAGAACGAGAACCCGGTGGCCTTCGCCCTCTCTGCATAGAGTGAGAGTAGGTCATAGGCCACCCTCTTTACCGATGCCTTTGCCTTCCTTTTGGCCTTCAGCCACTCGGAGCCGCCGAGCCGCGATATAGTCGGCTCCTCACCGACAGCCCCGATATATCTAGTGATGCGGTCAAGCTGATCGGTCGGTACGAAGAGGCGGTCCGATCCGGCATACTCAAGCACAGCGTAATCGCGGGCTATACCGGCAACCTCTCGCCTCGTTAAGCCCCCGTAGATTGCGATGCCGTGTGAGCTGTGGACGACATAATCGCCGATCTTAAGATCGGCGATGTCGGAGATCGCTCGCCCGCCGCCACTGCTGCCTCTTACCTTTCGCGACCCGCTCTGCCTGCCAAAGATATCGGAGAATGATATCACTGCAAGGCCGATACCGGGGCTGACGAAGCCACCGCTTAAATTGCCGATGACGAGATTGACCGCTTCCCCGATCTCAGCACCTATCGAGTAACGGATGTTCCAGCCTGACAGCATATCGGCCATCCGTACTAGCTGGTCCTCATCGTGCAGGGAGATAACGATTTTTATACCAAGGCCTGCATAATCCCCTATTATAGCTCTTAGCTGCTCAATTCTTCCGATCATCGGCTGAATTGGCGATGCCTTGAAGCCCACTCTATTCCCTGGCACCTCTCCGATCGAGACCAGCTCGATTTTCACACCATCCCTGTTAAGGATCTCCTTAGGACGCTTGAAATATGGGCTCGGCGGCTCAATTATCATCTGGTGGGTTACCAGGTGATCCATATATGCTTGCTGCTGCTCAAAGTAGCGTTGTGCCGATTGCTTGGTCTCCTCCGGTTCGTCGATGATCACGATACAATCCTTCGGGAGGTAATCAAGGACCGATGACGTCTCTTCGTAGAGGAAGGGGAGGTATTTCTCTACCCCCTCGAAGTACTGTATTTCCT
>DASQQM010000318.1:0-5737 GCA_035643475.1 Anaerolineae bacterium
CTGCGCATCCCCGGGACGAAGTCGGGGTTGGTCATCGGAGCGACCAACACGTCCCCCCTTATAACCTTACCCAGCTCTTCTCTGCCATGAACGATCTTTGCCGGCCCCGACGTCATACCGGTCGAGGCCGCGATCCCCTCAAGGATCACCTCACCTGTAGGCTTTTCTTCCGGCGCCTCCACTGGGGCAAGGGTCGTTATCGGCCTGGTCTGGACGAGATAGATTGTTCCACCTTCGATTGCCCACTCCGCATCCTGCGGGAAGTTGTAGTGGTCCTCCAGCGTTATTCCGTAGCGGGCAAGCTCGATTATCTCGTCGTCGGTGAGCTTTTGTACCTCCCTTTGCTCCAGCGGGATATCCATGTGCTGGTTTTTCCCTTCCCGCAGCTCTATCTTCCAGGGCTGGCTTGCGATCTTCTTGTCGATAATTTGCAGGTCGCTCTTTCGAACGATGTAGATATCTGGGTTCACTGCGCCGGTAACAATCGCCTCGCCAAGGCCGAAGATTGCCTCGATTTCGAGCTCATCCCGGTTGTTGGTTAAGGGCTCCACGGTGAACATGACGCCGCTCTTTTCGGACTCGACCATCTTCTGTACCGGGATGGCGATGCTTACCCTAAAATGGTCAAACCCCTTATCATAGCGGTAGAAGATGGCGCGTGCCTCAAACAGCGACGCCCAGGCCCGCTGTACCGCGTCGACCACGTTCTCCTCGCCTTTAACGTTGAGGAAGGTCGCCTGCTGGCCGGCAAACGATGCCTTGGGCAAATCCTCGGCGGTCGCCGATGAGCGGACGGCGACGTACATATCCTCTTCAGGGCCAGAGAGGTCGCGATACGCCTTCTTTATCTCCTCAGCGACATCCTTCGGCATTTCCGCCGATGTGATCAGCCGCTTAATAGTATCTGAAGCCCTGCCCAGGGCCTGGTTATCATCATAGTCGAGATTGGCCAGAATTTGTGCGATTCTGTCGCGCAAGCCGGCAATATCCAGGAAGCCGTAGTACGCTTTTGCGGTGACGATGAAGCCCGGCGGAACGGGCAACCCCGCCCGCGTCATTTCACCCAGGTTGGCCCCTTTGCCACCCACCAAGGAAACATCGTCCTTCCCAACATCAGAAAACTGTACAATATATGCCATAGCAATCACCCCAAACTAATCTGGTTTATATTGTGTTTGCTGTATATTTGCCCAAAACCAGGTGGGGCGAAAATTTATGGTTACTCCTCTGCCTCACCGTTACCGAACTGCTCCGCTTGTTCTGTTAAGGTTTCTTCGTCTATTGCCTCGGTTTTTTCGACCAGGGGACGCAGAACCTCGCGAGCTCGACTGGCATCCTCTTCTAATACCCGGATGAGAATCGGCCCGTAAATGGGATTGGGACCGTCAAAGCTACCGAAGCTTTCAAACTCGCCCTCCCCACTAGCGGAATAGGCTATACCTGCATCATCAAGCATTGATTTGGCCATCGCAGCATCTATGCGGTTCTCAGCCGAATAAACCGTTACCAACCTCTGTTCATTATTTGATGTGCTCATTCCTTCACCTGCCAAACTCCACCAAACTTATCGATCTCTGTATAGTATACTAAATGTGCCGTAATACTACTAGCATTGCTTCTACCTACATAGTCCTCATCACAATATTAGTAATTAATTCCCCTACCCATTCTCCCCTCCTTCTGCTAAAATGATATCGAACGGTTGTTTGGGGGTAATGGTACCCTCGCCTTAGTAGTAAGGCTTCTATAGCCGGATTGTACGGGAGGTGATTGCGCATGCTGGATCTACATAAACTACTTACGCAGATAACGGCGCTCGGTACATACCAGCAGAATCGGGCGCACGACCTGGCGACAGCGCTCAGTGCAGCAAAGGGGCAGGCCAAGCTGGTCTCCGAGGATATCAGTGCCTTTGCCAGAAAGATTAAAAATGCGATTACCTCCTGGCTTGTGGCAATACCGACCGATGAGGACCCATTTGTGGCACGGCCACCAGCTGAGCATCCCACGTCCTATATAGTTCTTTCAACGGATGGCTCACAGGTAAACCCCGACCGCCACGGCCCGCACCGGGCTTTATTGATAAACATCGGCCAAGTCGAGATCGGGTACGGCGATTTCCTTGGCTACAGGTTCAGTAGCGAGCCCACCCTCTTCTTTGAGGAAAAAGATATCATCCGCCGCTTCGGCGGCGACGAGCGTGAGGTAGCGGGCGCGGTGCTGGCGGCACTTCGCCAGAAGATGGAGGCGGATGCGCTCTCGTCGATGATCAGCACGTGCGGTAAGACACCGGCGGTTGCGCTGGTTGATGGTACCCTTATCCTCTGGAGCCTCGAGACCAATCCGGAGCGATTGCAGAACCTAAGTGAAGATGACCTAAAGCGACTATCGTTTACCTCACTCATGAGACTCCTAGAGGGCGGCAAAGAGCATGGCACCCCTGTTGCCGGCTATATAAGCTCGCCAGGAAGCTCCGATGTGGTGAATGCGCTGAAGGTAAGCCTCTGCCCAAGCGAGCCGGTGGACTGCGATAAGTGCATATACAAGGGTGCGGGCTTTAATGAGCCCCTTCCCTGTGCTAAGATAAACGGAGTTACGGACGCAGGACTATTCGGATGCCTGCTCACAAAGGGCGAGCGCTCGGCGCTATTTGAGAGCGGATCGCAAATATTGGAGGCGTACGGTAAAGAGAGCATATTTTTCTTCTACATGAACGCCGGCAAAGAGATCGCCAGGGTTGAGGTGCCGGCCTGGGTTGCCCGTGACCAAAAAGCTGTCGACCTCGTGCACGCGATCTGTCTGGACCAGGCGGAAAAGGGTGCCGGCTACCCAATTGCAGTTGCCGAGGCGCATGAGCAGGCGGTAGTGAAATCGGCGGATAAAGGGATGTTTGACCAGCTGGTTTCACGAGCATTAGTTAAGCAGGGTACCCCAGTAGTAGAATCCCGCAAGGCCCTACGAAAACGGGGAGGCTTCATATAGGTGGCAGAGCGTATAGGAGAAGTAATCCAGGTCTATACAACCAGGTTCTTGGCGCAAAGTGATGACCTATCGACTCCGCCTCACTTTGGAAGCTTTGTTAGGGCAGAAAGCCAGGGAATGCCCATATACGGGCTCGTCTACAACGTTTACGAGGCGAGCATCGATCCGAACCGGCGGGCGATGGCCTACGGCATCGAGCGCGAGGAGCTCTTCCGACACCAACCGCAAATAGCGGAATTCCTCAAGGTCGAGTTCGAAGCGGCAATCATTGGTTTTAACGATATCGGCTACATCCGTGCATATCTTCCGCCCTTCCCACCGCGGATTCATAGCTTCGTCTACCCATGCAATCGCCAGGAAGTACTCGATTTAACCGAGGACTTGGAATTTATAAGAAGCATAAACGCCCTTCCAGGGCTTCCCATTGAAGAACTCGCCGCTGCATCCATCCGCCTGGCATACGCCGAGCGGGAAAACGACCGTGCCTTTTTAATGCGGGCCGGCCAGGAGATAGCGCAGCTGCTCAAAGATGAGTACGAGAAGGCAAGAAGCATCATCAGGAGGATAAGCGATGGCGGGTAGGTCGAACAAAATAGGGACCATCGTATCCGGCTCCCTCTTATCTGGTCTTGAAGCAAAGCTCGCTGAGGATGTCAACGTCGAGGGTATATCCATCGGGCGGTTGATCGTCGTTGACGGCAAGGATAATAAGTTCTTCTGCCTGTTAAAAGACGTATCGCTCGAGGCAACAAACGAGGATATACTGCTAAATCCCCCGAGCGATGATTTCGCACGGCGGGTGCACGCCGGGGTGAATACCTTCTATAAGCTCGCAATACAACCGATGCTTATAACAACGCAAGACCCGACCGGGGATGACCGGCCGCGCCCGTCAACCACGGTGCCGCCGCATTTCTCGCCGGTCTGCGAGGCCACGGAGGAGGATGTCTCCCTTATATTTGGTAGCCCGGGGATAACCAATCCCGAGATCGGCTCGCCGATATTTATGGATGTGCCGGTCTGCCTCAACCTCGAGAAGTTTTGTAAACGAAGCAACGCCATATTCGGAAAGAGCGGCTCGGGCAAGAGCGTGCTCGCCAGGATGGTCCTGGGCTACCTGGTAAAAAGCGATATGGCGATAACCCTTATATTCGACATGCACGGCGAATACGGCTGGAGCGCAACGAGCGAGGGCACCGGGAGCGATGACCCGAGCCTCAGACAGCTTTTGGGCAGCAAGATCGCCATATTTACCGTTGACCCCAATTCCCCCCTTTACATGAGGGTCCGCCCAGATTACGATGTGCAGATACCGTATGGCGCAATAGAGATAGCCGATCTTGAGCTCGCAGCGGGTGAGCTGGGCCTCACCCAGGCGGGCATTGAAACGATGTATCGCCTGGCGGATAAGTGGGGCGAGGAGAAGTGGCTGGCGAGATTTCTAGATATGGATACCGATGAGCTTTCGATGGCAGTTGAGGAGCTGAAGGTAAATGACCAGGCGCTAGGAAAGCTTCACCGGTGCTTGAGCCGCTTGAAGAGGCTTCCATTCATTAGAAAAGAAGTGGCCGACGATACGGTTGACCGGATAATGAACGAAATCCAGGCAGGCAGGCATATCGTATTCCAATTTGGGCGGTACAACTCGATGCTTGCCTACATACTGGTGGCAAATATACTGACCAGGAGATTGCATAAGCTCTACGTGGATAAGACCGACCTTGCCCGGGCAACCGGCATTGATGTCCCAAAACCCCTTGTCGTTACTATAGAGGAGGCGCACAAGTTCCTCGATCCGCAGGTAGCACGCCAGACTACGTTCGGCACGATCGCCCGCGAGATGCGAAAGTACAACATGGTTCTCCTTCTGATCGATCAGCGCCCAAGCGGGATAGACGATGAAATCCTATCCCAAGTGGGGACGCGTATAGTCGGTGAACTCGGCGATGAGCGTGACATCAGCGCGGTGCTCACCGGGCTCCCCAGCCAGGGAACGCTTAAGGTGTTAATAAACAACCTGGAGCCGAGGCAATTC
This sequence comes from Anaerolineae bacterium, assembly GCA_035643475.1. GTDB lineage: Bacteria > Actinomycetota > Aquicultoria > Aquicultorales > Aquicultoraceae > DASQQM01. Next base: position 5,018 of record DASQQM010000318.1, read on the forward strand.
CTGCTAACTGGATTTGCACTTCCGATGCCGGTGGTCATCGACGCCAAGGATTACGATGAGTTCTGCCGGGAGATATCGCTCGGCTCAGGTATTATACAGGATGAGATCGAGCGGCGAAAAACCATGGATGAGCTGGCGGCAAAGGTGTATGGCGATGATGAGATTATCTTCGATTAAGGCCATCCACTTTGCTGACCTTCACCTCGGGATGGAAAACTACGGGCGGGTCGATTCAAAGACCGGCCTCAATCAGCGAGTGATCGATTTTTTAAAATCCCTCAACTTCCTCGTCAATACCGCGATAGAACGAGATGTTGCACTCGTCGTCTTTGCAGGCGATGCGTTTCGCAACCAGAAGCCCAATCCCACGCTCCAGCGCGAATTTGCGCGCGCCATCCGTCGCCTTACCAAAGCGGATGTTAAGGTATTGATGCTCGTCGGCAACCACGACCTTCCCAACCTCGATAAGCAGGCGCACTCGATGGCGATCTACGATGCGCTGGAGGTCGATGGGGTGTTTGTAGCCCGCTCGCCAAAGCTCTTTACGATTGAAACAAAACAAGGCCCAGTTCAGGTAGCGGCGCTCCCGCACTTCTCCAGGAGCCAGTTCATCGCACGGTTTAGGGACCAATCTATCGAATACAAGAGCAAAACGCTGACCGAGCTAAACGACCTCATGGTGAAAATGGTTGAAAGCTTTGTCGAAGACATGGCATCGAA
>DASQQM010000319.1:0-7320 GCA_035643475.1 Anaerolineae bacterium
ATCAACCGCTCTGCCTCCGTAATAGTACTATATTGCCGTAATCGTTGCGAGGCAATGCTTGATAGCACACGTAAACAAGTAAAGCACCGTTTGTGTAGTGGTGCCTGATGTCAATAGCTAGGCCAATTGGATGATCTTCGAGCTCAGCTCACTCTGCATAAGATTGACTTAATGGTGCATGACCTTACCGACAGGTATTACCAAAGCTAGATCTACAGGTGGTTATTGACCAAATTATTGCCTTAAGGTATACAGGTATTAATTGTAATATCAATTTACTGGACTATTAATGCGATATGCTTCTTGATCTTAAGGCGCTATGAGAGATAGGAAACGTTTAGTTGTTATTTCTATACTGCTTCTTCTTGCCACAACTCACCTTGCCTGCCAAAAAGCACCTGGCACAAAGACGCAAGAAAAGAGCGATCGGGCTATTTCACAATCTACAACGACTAGCACCACCGAGGCGAAAACAGCAAAGGAACTTGCAAGAGAGCAAGGTGGTTCATTTAGCACCCAGACCGAGGCAATGGGGTACTTCTTCGATACGTACTTCTCGGGCAACCTTCAGGCTGCTTATAACATAACCTCTGTGAACCATAGGAATAACCCGCCATCCCCACATCTGATGGACGAGTGGCGCAGGTTTTACGAAAAAGCAGTCGAGTATGGATTAAATAGAAAAACCCTCAGCTGTCGATCAAACTTCTCACGAGATGAGGGAGGTGGCATCGGGGGTCACTCTGGCGTTATCATATCACCGAGCGGTCGCGTAATAATGATGGTCTTTTTTGGGCAACTCAATAACGGCTATTGGCAGATAGATAACCTTCTCATGCTAGAGAAAGCACTTCCTGTAAAATCAGATAACGGGTTTGCTAGAACCGTTTTGACTAACAAACCAGAAGATGAAACGTACCAAGCTCTGCTGAAGGTACTCATACGAGATGTCGCCACACCTTCTGGTTTCAAGCCAAGCGAAATACACGTTAAACAGTTGGTTGTCTGTGATGGCTGGGCACGTGCGTTACTTGGAGTGAATAAGCCTGGCCATGAAACTGAGCAAGTTATCTTGCGCAAGATCAACGGGCAATGGAAAGTCATTGATTCAGGAACAGGCCCTGGCATCGCACAGTATCCAGAGTCACCGTTTATGATCTGGGTCTCAGACTATAAGTAAAACCTCGTAAGAACCCATAAAAGAGAAACTTGCGTATTTTCCTCATTTCTCTCAAAAACCGTCAATAGCGACAAGACTGGTAAGGTATTGATCTGTTATGCTGTTTTATTCACTTTGTTTCGGATAAACTCAAACACTCGTTCTTTTTCCGTATCGGTTATTGCTTTATCTTTAGGTATCACTATTGCGGAAAGCGACGTCATGAATAGAATAATATGGTTTTCGTCTTCAGAGTACCTTACTATGTATTCCCACCTAGTTGTTGATTCTGACCCTGGTTCTTTATAAGAGATCTCGTTTTCACTTAACACTATCTCGTGGGGCCCTATTAGACCAGAGTTGTTGCCTTCCTCAAACATTTTTCTTGATCGTTTAATAGTAGTACTCTTGAATCTCCTAGGGTAAAACACTACCCAACCAATTGAAGCAATACCAAGGAAGATTATTAATAGATAATCTGATTCTCCCTTTATTAGCTGATAGAGGATCACTAATAAGAATACAATTGGCCCAGTCACCATAGCCATTGCCTTATAAAGCTTGAACGTTTTTGAATAAGACAAATAATGATCTTGTAATGCCAACCAGTCTTCTGTGGAAAAATCGAAATTTATCTTCATTTTGTGAGCCTTTGCTTTCAAGTACAACCGTATTACCTCTTCCACATAATACTCTAAGTATGCTAGGAGTACCATAGGAAATTCCTAGAGATATCGCCTTCGCATAACCAGTGCTATATCAAGCTGAGGGAGATTTATCATGGGGAGAGGCTCCCCCATGATCATACAAAGAGCTATTTACCGTTCTAAGGATCAAAGAGCCACCTAAGTTTTTCGAGATAACTCCGTAAGGACCGCACGCATTTTTGCTACTTTCTATCCTTGCTGGATAACGCTCTGTTTAGGCAGCGTTTATCTACTGACTGGGAAGTTCGGGTGCAGTAGCCTGATCAATCATAAGACAATATACCAAAAGCCTTATCCTGATTATCCCTGGTCGGTTGCTATGCGACCACTGTCCATGCAAAGTGCACGTGCTCGAACGCATGATAGTTATCCGTGCGCCCCTGGAAGTAGCGTGCCTCGATATCGGCTGGGCTCAAGTTCTCGTGGAGACGTAAGCCTAGTGCTGCAATATCTGTGGCAAGCGTAGATGGTTTAAAGCCAGTTTTCATTGGCTCGCCTGTCCGCCGAACAATCTCCTGCGTTAGTTGTGCGCGTTTAGACGCTTTCTCAGGGTCAAATGCATCGGTATCATAGTAATCAAAAATGACCGCGCTGCCTGCAGGAGCTATACTGGCGATGGAGCGCAACGTGTCGAACACCTCATCACGAGTCAAGTACATGGTAACACCAAGCCAGCTAAAGAAGCTTAACTTTTGAGGGTCATACGAGGAGTGCTTAAGCGCCTCTTCCAAACTCTCCTCTGTAAAATCCACCGGTATGAAGTGCAGCTCTGCTGGATGTTCCCAGCCCAACTCAGCAAGGCGGCTGAGTTTAAAGGCTTGCGTGCCAGGATGGTCGACCTCGAACACCTGAAGCTGCCCTACCATATCCGGTCGCCGAAATGCAAAGGTGTCCATCCCTGCCCCGAGGATTATATACTGCTGCACCCCTTGCTTGGCGACCACCTCAAGGCTGTCTTCCGTATACCGTGAACGGCTGAGGGTTGTGGAGCCGTTATAGGTTTGTATCACCCACGCCAGGGCAGTTGCCTGATCAGGGCACAACGCAGCGCGCTCAAGGTCAAAAAACTTAAGGGATTCAGCCAAATTGTGCCCCAAGTATGAGCGTTCCTGCTCTGTAAACATATGGTGGGCAAGAAAGTCATTAAAAATCTTTGGGTCATCGTGCGTGGCATGGTAGGCGCGAGCGTAAGCAGTTACCAATGCGGTAACACTAACTTGGTTCTCCTGCATTAAAATCCTCCCTTTTTATTTGGATAATAAGGCAGGGAATCCCTGCCTTATATTATATACCATATAATAAGGAAGGAATAAATAGTCTAGCATAAAATTTGGTATAAGTCAATACCCCTTCAGAAAAAGTCTTTAGTATTTCCGGAGAGGTCGTGCTTGGTTAGTAGATAGTTAAACAAACACTTCTTCCATAGCTTCCGTTTCAGCTTTGATAATTTCTATGTCATCATCGACGTTAACGTACCTGCCTCCCTGCAACCAAGAGGCTATTGTGGCAATGACAAATAGGATGAGTGATAGGGTAAAAGCAATTTTTAATCCGCTAATGAAGGGGTTAGATATCAAAGCGGGGAAGAACGTCTTTCCGGTAATATACGTGACGTTATTTGCCGGCAGTGCATGGAGGTTGGACACAGGAATTAATTCCTGTTTTCCCCACCCCCTAGCCGATGACTAATTAATTACCGGTGATTGAAGCAAATCGTTAATTTAGTACCAAAGTTATTATTTGCGTGCTTGCACTGGACACCAATCAACAATAACACCCCCGAAAACGGACCTGAATATTAATAAACATGTCAAAAGATAGAAAAGAGAGGAATATTAGATGATTTCATACGACCGGGTGTTGCGAAAATTTTAATAAAATTTTCGCAACTTTTGTGAAAGGATTTACGATTTAAAACGTTTTAATTAATGAGGAAGCATTTATTTACCGGGAGAGGAGGTGAAATAATATGAAAAAACGTCTTTTGGTATTAGCCCTTGTAGTCATTGCTGTAATGGCCCTTTCTGTAACATCTGCCATGGCGGGTAAGCCTGTTGTGCCGACAGTGACTATTACAAACCCTGCTAATGGAGCCACCGTTTCTGGTACAACTGTTTCAGTTTCGGCAGATTGTACAGGTGGAGGAAGTGGTGCTACGGTTACCGGTGTTACATATGCAATTGACAGCGGCACAGATGTGGCCATGTCAGGTCCAGATGGTTCAGCATCAGGTACCTGGACTGCCAGTTGGGATAGCACAAAGGTTAGCGATGGTTCACATACCATTACCGTTACCGTTACGAACTCAAGCCGAAGAACAGCTTCGAGTTCCGTTACCGTGACTGTATCAAACGGTAGTGGTAGTGGCAGCGGTGACTATACAGTCATTGCCTATAACGACCTTGGTATGCATTGCGCATGTCCAAACAATGACCTGATGATTCTGCTGCCCCCATTTAATACGCTTCGTGCTCAGGTAATAAAGAGAGGCAGCAAGCCAGCAAATGTTACCAGCGGCATAACCGTCGAGTACCAGTCGGTAGAGAATACCGAGGCTAATCTCTTGCAGGATAATGAATACCTGAAGTGGCTTGATAACGCAGAAACGTTATTCCCAGGCTGCGGCATAAGCAGGACCAACATCGTGGGCCTTACCGGCAATAAGCTCAATGGCACGATGACGTCCAGTGGTAGCTTCTGGGAGGCCACCGGTATTCCAAACTATCCGGCAATTGACCCGAATGGAATCTATGATTTCTTCGGCCAGAAGAGGGATCCTTTCCTAACAGCAAATGTTACCGCTAAGGATTCAGCTGGCAATGTTCTTGCCAGAACCTCTACGGTTGTTCCGGTCTCCTACGGTGGTTGCTGCGGATGCCACTACACGCTCGCTCAGAACGTGCTTGGCATATCCAATCCAACCCCTGATCAGTCGTTTAAGGTCATGAGCGATGCACACTTAAGAGACACCGGTGTTGACTTCTACTCTATGAAGCCGATTAGGTGCTCCAAGTGCCACGCTGACCCGGCAGTGGATGGTCCGAATGCGACCAACAAGAACTGCACAACGACGTTCTCCGAGGCACTGCATCTCTTCCATGCCAACAGTGCACTGGTAAAGAGCGACTACTCAGCAAACATTGATAATGATTGCTATGCCTGCCATCCTGACAACAACAATGTTAAGTGCTACAGGGGCCTACATCAAAACACGAGCTACAAAGGTCTTAATATGTGGTGCTCTGATTGCCATGGCACCATTCTAAACCGCAAGGACAGGACGGACTACAGCAAGCCTTGGATCTACAACTCGCTGCCGAAGTGCGGACAGTCAGGTTGCCATGGAGGCCAGTACAGTGAGAGTGCTAAGAGTACAAGTGGTATTTTTGGCCTCTATCTGGCAAGCGAAGGGCATCATGGTGGAATGCTTTGCACCACCTGCCATGGTGCGCCGCACGCCGAGTTGCCGGCCTCAAATCCGTATGCGGATGACAACGGGCAGTCTATTGCGCTACAAGGTAGTAGCAATGGAGGAAAGGCAATAGGTGTCTGCGATGTCTGCCATATCGGCAGAAGCACAACTTGGGGCGTACCGCCTCACTAGGATTCTTTAGAATCTACAGTGTAACAGCTAACAGAGAAGGGCGGGAACGCCCTTCTCTGTTTTATTTGGCTTTACTGTTGTATGCGAAAGGCAAGAGAGAATTATATATTAGTTGAGGTTCGCCGCTAAAGAAAACCCAAGCTACCCTTATTATATACGGATCGCGCAGGAAGTGTTAAATAATACTAAGAGCTTCGCACATCCTAAAACATCCAGCACGTAATCCCGTTTGATGTGAGCACTAACGGGTATGGAGATTGTGTAGGGATATTATAAGTAATGGGGGTGAAAGCTATGCCGCTCAAGCGCTTTACCCATCTTGGGGCCGGGTGGCGCGTCGAACCGGGGGTCGAAGATGTGCGCGGCTTTCTGGTCTTTGATAGCGCCGGCAAGTTTCTTGGGATAGTTGATGATCTGCTCGTAGATATGGATAATAACGAGGCTATCAACTACGTGTTGATAGGTCAAGGTAATATAGCTATGATGCTTAGCGGCAAGGAGCTTATCGTTCCACTTGATAAACTCGCTATCGACCAGGAAAACAGGGTAGTGCATCTCAATGTGACGTTAGATCAGCTCTGGGATTTCCCAACCTACCGTACCCTGGAAGATCCCGATCTAAGAGACGAGATCAATGCATTCTGGATATTCGCCGCATCGGCACGGCGGTCCACACACGATGTGACGCTATCGCATCCCACAAGCTTGGAATCACCGCCCCCGATACCTCCCAAGGTGAAGCCGTCTAAAATGCCAGCGGGGAACCCGCGAATCGCTGCTGGATTAGAATCACCTGTCCCTGAGGGCATTGTGGAGCGTGCGTTATCCCGTGCTGCCCCGGAGACTACTGAGGTGGTCAAGAAGCCTGCCATCAAGGCGATCAAACCAGAGGCCGAGGAACAGAAGCGAGAAAAGCCGGCAGCTTAACACGCTTAGTACAGGTTAAAATGATGCTAGGGGTATATACCCCTAGCTTCACGCTTACATCCCTCCAAGAGGGATCCCTTGAAAACGAGCAAAGGGCACAACCTCCACTGTTTTAGCGGGAGTTCTACTGCAGCCGGGAATCTGCCCGAAAGCTATGCAGCCTGAGGCATGCCCAGAATACATGGTCGCTTTACCATGTTACTTATAGTAGTATTATGCTAGCGCTATATGCTGGTGTAGATGGGTGTTTTTGGGTTGTGGAGGAGACGATGTTACTCAGGGCGATACTCGTTCTCATGCTGGGGCTGATTGCGGCAGTACCATCACCTGCTTTTGCTGATGATGGTTATGCAGGTGGTGTGGGTCAAGCACCGGTTCCAAGAAACAGCAAAGACATCGTTATGGAAAGCGAAGTAGTCAACATTGTCCTGCATGAAGGATTCGCAGAGGTTGAGTGCGCCTATAAATTCAGAAACGATGGCAATGATCAAACAGTTATAATGGGCTTCCCAGACCCTACAGACCCCGCGAAAGACCTCGGAATAAGCATCTTCAGGGTACTTGTGGATAATATCGAGGTTCCGGTAAAGGAAACAACCATCGCACTCAAACCTGATCAACCGGGATTTGAGCAATACGGGCCAATATCACGTTGGTATCTTCACGATATATCCTTCAAAAAGGACGAGACTAAGGTCGTTGTAAACCGCTATGTAGCCCCACACGGTGTATCCGCTTCACCTGAAACCGCTTCTTTCAGACATTTCTCTTATATACTGCGCACCGGTGCTACGTGGAAAGGAGTCATTGGTCGGGCTGTTATAAACGTGTCGTTTGCAAGTGGCCTCTCGTGGAGCAACTTTAAACCCGATCCCGAATCGTATAAGGAAACTGGGGGCGCACCATCAAGCGACCTATATATC
>DASQQM010000320.1:0-2743 GCA_035643475.1 Anaerolineae bacterium
TACTATCAATTCGTAGTTAGTAGGCACTTACCAGTGAAAGGAGCTACGATGGCAGCGCATAAAAGGAAGTTAGTAGTTGTACTAATTCTTCTAACCGCACTCTCTCTTGCTCTTTTTGGTACAGTATCGGGTTCTCAACCAGCGGATAATCGCCGTACAGCACAGGAGAGCTTCCCCGATGTCTCATCCGGTGATTGGTTTTACACCGATGTGGCAAGGTTAGTTTCAGAAGGCATAATTAGCGGCTACCCAGATAACACCTTCAGACCGCAAGGCAACATCACACGAGCAGAGTTTGCTAAGATGATCATCCTTGCAATCAATGAGAATTCCTCTACCGCCTCCTCCTCATTTAGAGGTGTAGCTAATACGTACTGGGCTAAAGGCTACATTGAGCGGGCAAAGGAGTTAAATATCATCAGTGGGTATCCCGATGGCACCTTTAGGCCAGACGGGAAAATTACTAGAGCTGAAATAGCGACTATTGTAGTAAGAGCGTACAAGTTTGGTAAAACTGATTTCGGGAGAACCATTTACTTCGATGATATCTCCCGCCATTGGGCGTACAATAATATTTTACTTGCTAGTGAAAATGGGATTATCAATGGATATCCAGATAATACCTTTGTGCCAGATGGCACGGCAACGAGGGCAGAAACAGCCGCTATAGTGTCACGAGCACTATACGCTTCTGAGCCAATCAATGCCGATGGTGGTGGTACGAAAACATCTGGAAGTGTGCAGTTATCTGCTAAGAACTGGAAGTTAGAGGGTTCGACCATTTCAGTAGATGTGGTAGTGAAAAACGTTGGCCCAGAAGCTATTAGCACGAATCCATCCGGCTTTACGCTCTACACTACCGATGGGAGCAAGGTCTCTTACGATGAGAGCACCTTTGATGTTGCTGATCTGGGTATTGGCACATCTGAGAGTGGCACAATCCCCTTTGTTGTTCCTGCAGGTAAAAAGGCAGACTATATTTTATACGATTACGAAGGGATAAAATTCCCAATTAAGATTGTTGGTAGTACTGCACAGCCACCACCTACTACAACAACGACGCAACCACCTACAACCACGACAACACAGCCACCTACTTTACCGATTCTTTCGTTGGGCGAGACGGCCACTATCGATGGAATCGAGGTAAATGTGCAAAGGGTGGAGTACAACTCACCGGAGGGTGGAATTCGAGTATACTTTAGCGTTGAGAATGATTCGACGCAGACCCTATCTTCAGCGGGCAGATTTAGAGTTAAACTAACTGACCCAACATACGAAGAGGAGGTTAATGCGCTAGGCTGTGCTCCCGTTGTTGATAATCTCGGTTTCATCTACCCGGGGAAATCGGCATCGGGATACTGTGTGGTTCTTTGACCAGCCTATAGAGATTACGGAAATTACCTACCTCCTAACGGTTGTCGACAGACCTGATCAGCCAGTTGCTAGGTGGGTTGTAGAATAGCAATCTTGTTTAGATTGAGCATAAAGCCTAGTGGTTTGGGTTCTGCGGGACCAGCTAGGTCCTGCAGTTGCCCCAGCTGGCTTTGGTAATAATGATGGAGTCTTATTAGTATGCTATAAGATTGAGAAGCACAAGAGGCTATCTTCAAGCGTTACTCCACCGTGAAGTCAGCTACACAATAGACGAGCCCACTGCGCGGTATTACATTGTACCTATATGTTCCCTTATCAAGCATAATATGTTTGCCCTCAACCGTTGTGATTTCTTTTTGAACAGTACTATGCCATTCCCAGCGTCCGAGATGTGTTTTAGGGCGAGCTATGCGGTAGCTTGGTGAAGTCCCTGGGGGACGCCTGGGTCCCACTTTGCGAGCACAATTAGTGCGGCTGGCTCATAACATCCATCGCCCGTGATTCTGATTGATTCACCGATCTCGAATCGGCCTTTATTAATGGCCGCACCATTTACCGGCGGCATATCTTTGGCAGCACGATGCGTTAGGTAATCAACGACAGCTTTCGAATGTGCTGTTATGGGTTTACTATTTTTCCCTTTTCAGATAATAAAGCGGTCTCGAGATATAACAGGGTTGGCTATGTCTGTTTCAGCGCTGTCATAACATCCGGTGATAAAAAACTCCTGCCCATTGGTAAGACGGATGCCAAGTCGCAGAGGCTCCCAGTTGCTGAAGCTCATCTGCCGTGGAACCTTTACCTCATTATCCGTACGAGGTCCCACGCCTGTTGCTTGATTGAGTAAATCTGCGAACTTCTGGATCTTGTCCTTTCCGTTTTCTTGGTAGAGCACCTTAGATGGACACATGCCGCTCATGATTGTCATCCACTCAACTTCTTCTGCCTTAAAGAATTGTGAATGAATGCGCTGCGTGCCTTTCGTTTCTGTAGATGCCTGCTTTTTTGCGTCTTGAGTTTGGCAAGCACCGATGGTGATTAAAAAGAGGCAAGCGAGAATGATAGAACCGGAGCGCAAAGCATGAACTCGAGGACACACGGGGCACCTTCTTTCTCCTATAACATGGTCGTATTTCTATTATAGGTCGTGCATACCTTGCCTACAAGCAAGCGTAAACGAATAGTTGATTGTGTGAGTCAAGGTGTCCTAGTGCTTGAAAAACATTCGAAGATCATCCAATTGGCCTAGCTATTGACATCAGGCACCACTACACAAACGGTGCTTTACTTGTTTACGTGTGCTATCAAGCATTGCCTCGCAACGATTACGGCAATATAGTACTATTACGGAGGCAGAGCGGTTGAT
>DASQQM010000321.1:0-3223 GCA_035643475.1 Anaerolineae bacterium
CGACCGGAGGTTATCGAGCGGAGCGTGCTTGCATACGTTGCCATCTCAGCAAGGGGCACCAGCGCGCTTATTACGATGTTTCGCCCACGTGGCTCGGAGCCAAGGGGTCTGCCCCTGCGGCTTGAGAGGTCACCGATGACATCTCCCATGTATTGCTCGGGGACGACGACCTCAACCTTCGTTATCGGCTCAAGGAGAACCGGCTTGGCATCCATAAAGCCCTTCTTCATGGCAAGGGAGCCCGCGATTTTAAACGCCATTTCCGATGAGTCTACCGCGTGGTATGAGCCATCGTAGAGGGTTACCCTGACATCGACGACCGGGTATCCCGCGAGGATACCTTGCTCCATGGTCTCTTTTATACCCTTTTCAACGGCAGGGCGATACTGCTGTGGCACGACACCGCCGACGATCTTGTCGACAAATTCGAAGCCCTCTCCCCTTGGGAGCGGCTCGATCTTGAGCCATACGTCACCGAACTGGCCGCGCCCACCTGACTGCTTCTTATGGCGGCCCTGAACGGCGGCTGCCCCCTTAATCGTTTCTTTAAATGGGATTCGTGGTGCTGATAATTCTGCTTCAACACCGAACTTTCTCTTCAACCGCTCTGTGATAATATCCAGGTGCATATCGCCCATTCCTGAGAGCACCGTCTGGTGCGTCTCGGTATCCCTCCTGATGGTAAGGGTGGGATCTTCCTCGGCAAGCCTGTTAAGCGATGTGCCGAGTTTCTCCTCATCGCCCTTGGTCTTGGCGGCGGCAGCCACCGAGATAACCGGCTCCGGGAACTTAACCGGCGGGAACATCACAACCCTAGCCTCATCGCAGAGGGTATCACCGGTCATAGTATCTGCAAGCTTTGCGACGGCGCCGATATCGCCAGCGGGGATCTCTGAGATATCTTCCTGAGTCTTTCCTCGAACGGCAAATATGTGACCAACGCGCTCTTTCTTGCCGCGAGCCGAGTTCGCTACCGTGGAATTTGCCTTAAAGGCGCCCGAGAAGACCCTAAAGTAGCTGAGTTTACCGACATAAGGGTCGGCGACCGTTTTAAATACGAATGTGGAGAGCGGCTCTGACTCGGATGGCGCCCTCTCCACATCTTCCTCGGTTTTCGGGTCGATTCCTGTAACAGTCCCCCGGTCTACCGGAGAGGGAAGAAAATTGGTGATGGCATCGAGCAGGCCGTTAACACCGGTAGTAGTGAAGGCGGCGGTACAAGTTACGGGGATAACTTGTCCGGAGACGATGGCGGTTTTCAATCCCGCCCGGATCTCCTCGTCGGATAGTTCGCCCTCTTCGAGGTATTTCTCCATAAGGGTGTCATCGCTCTCGGCAACCCGCTCGATGAGCGCCTCGCGAGCCGATGCAACCGCGTCAGCCATGTCGCCAGGAACATCTTCAGTAGAGGTTTTTCCACCCTCCGTTATATATGCCTTCTGATTTAGCACATCGACAACGCCCTTAAAATTGGCTTGGCTTCCGATCGGGAGCTGAAGCGGAGTGACCTTATCGGTATAGACCTCCTGCAGCGCTCCAAGGACCTCGTCGAAATTCGCATGCTCTTTATCCATCCTGTTTACGACAACCATCTTCGCAAGGTTATACTCATCGGCGATTGCCCAGACCCTTTCGGTCTGAACTTCAAGCCCCGCGACCGCGTCCACAACGATTGCAGCGATATCAACGGCGCGCAGCGCGCCGTACACTTCCCCGATAAAGTCGGTGTACCCAGGTGTGTCAATGATGTTTATCTTGTGATTATTCAACTCACAATACGCAAGGGAGGCGTTAATCGAGAACTGCCGCCTTACTTCTTCTGGGTCGTAATCGGTTACGGTATTGCCCTCATCAACCTTTCCGAATCTGCTGGTTGCCCCGGTGGTAAAAAGCATTGCTTCGGTAAGGGTAGTTTTACCGGCCCCGCCATGGCCAACCAGGCCTACGTTTCGAATGTTTGCCGTTGCATATTTTTTCAATAATATCTCCTCCCTCGGGCCCTCATTTGAGAGCCGTCTTAAATTATTACACCGACTCGCGGTGACAAAGCTAAGGATTTTACTCGTGAACAAATAAATTTCGGGAACTGCAAATTCAATCCATAAGAGTACAATAACTGTTTACTAATTTTACCGCATAATCTCCGTTATGTAATCAACTATCAACCGGCACGTAAATGCTAATATAGCGATGCGGCCTAGCTTCAGCCAACGCATCACCTTCTATAGTGCCGTCTTTTGGGCAGTATAAGTATCAGGATCACACCGGCGATAAAGCCACCGATGTGTGCGAAGTAGGCTATCCCACCGGCGCCCAATCCAATTTGGAATAGGGCGGGGAGTAGCTGGAGTATAAACCAGAAGCCGATAAGTATTATCGCAGGAATCCTTATGATTGCGGGGAAAAATATTATGGGGATAACTGTTAAAACGCGGGCATTAGGAAAGAGCACAAGGTATGCCCCGAGAACGCCCGATATGGCGCCGCTCGCTCCAAGGGTCGGCACGGCCGAACTCGGGTCGGTCGCAATATGGGCAAATGCCCCAGCGGTCCCTGCTAGAAGGTAGAATGCTATAAACTTGGAACGCCCGAGGACGTCTTCGACGTTATTGCCGAAAATCCACAGGAAAAGCATGTTAAAGATGATATGCAAAAAGCCACCATGCAGGAACATGGAGGTAATAACCGTAAGGTAGACCGGTTGGACAGGGCTCCCTGCCATATGCAAACCGGTAATTGTTCCGGGGAAAAGTGCAAATTTAGATATAAAATTATTTAGCGCGGTCTCGCTCGGCAACTGAAGCATGTACACGAAGACGGCCACGTTGATGGCGATGAGTGCGACGGTAACGATTGGAAACCGCCTCGTAGGGTTTTCGTCGCGTATTGGAATAAGCATAATTCCTCCGCAGGTACATCTCTGATGTGTAAGTTATTCCCTTTAAACACTATGATAACACCAAATGGTATCGGGCGCTTAGCAGAAGAATGAGGATACGGTATGGGAAGCCAATAGCCACTATAAATCCGCCGGTGTCATAGGTAGCGCGGTGGCCTCTCCGTTTCCATCGCCTGTTACTGGTCATCCTCTTTTGGGGAAAATAGTAGCGGTTATGTGTTTTAATGTGCGGAAAGAGAAGCTGGCATGCGGACAAATAAACGGGTGTATGATGTTATAATTGTCGGAGCAGGCCCAGCTGGATGTATGGCTGCCTATTACCTA
>DASQQM010000322.1:0-11838 GCA_035643475.1 Anaerolineae bacterium
TGTTAACGTAGCTGTCAACTACCAGCTGTCAGATCTTAGCATGTAGGTAAGATGTGAGATGGGGTGCTCACCCTCACCCTACCCGTCGGCCCATTACAGGCCTCCCTGGTCGGGAAAACTCACGTTTCCCCGCCAGTACCACCCCTTTATATGGATGATCATGGGGGGATCCTTCCCCTACGAGTAAGGCCCCCTTCAAAGGGCTTTGCCCTTTGTCTCGCCCCCTTACAGGCCTCTACAACCCCTAAAGCTGGATTTTCCATCGGCCACGTGACTATTGGCCTTTGGCCAATGGCTATTGGCCATCATTATGCTGCTGGCCTAAGCGATATCTGATTGACAAGCTCCTTGCAAAATACCGGTATATCCTCAAGGAGGCGCCCAGATATGAGATTCCCATCAACCCACACCGGCTCATTCTGGTAGAAAGCACCATGGGTTTCAAGTTCGTAGCGGACCTCCGGTGAGCCGGTAAGGAAATGTGACGCGGCAACACCCGCATCGATGAGATAGCGAACACTTAAGCCGATGGTTCCGATGATCATACCGATGGTATGCGCATGCCTTATGACATCATGGAACTCCTTGCTGTCCCTGAGATCATCCGAGACTGTGCCATCGCTCAGCACAATGGCATCAAAGTTAAAGTCGGGGATATTCTCAACACCAATATTTGGTCGTACGAGTTCATTCCCACTGCTATCGATCAGCTCCATATCGCTCTTTAAGGCAGCGACCACTACGGGCTCTCCCGCTTCTATTAAACAATCCCTCAGCTCATGATAGACCTGGGCGTTAAAGTTATCTCCTAAAACAATTACTACGTGTCCTCCAAATATGCCCATACATAATCCCTCCAACAAGATGAATTTTCCCTGGGATATACGATGATAAACGACAGAACTTCGCGTGAAACTCCTGTGACGGGGTCCAGGCTGTAACGTAAAGCGATGATTTTTGCTCTCAGCCATTACCACTGGCTATTCTTTGATAACAACAAAGGACCGGAGGATATTACCTCCGGTCTTAGCAGGATTTCCCTTCCGCTGCCGGCTAGTGGTAGGTCACTTTCTTCTCCCTGCCTAACACCTCATTAATCTCATCCATCCTCATTGTTACCTCTATGAGCTCTTGTTTAGCCTGAGTCACCTCGGGTGTGACGCAGATAGCGCCGCAATCGTGTCGGCAGCGAAGCTCACCTTTCAGCTCATGGGCTTTTTTCTCTAAAACCTCGTATTCTTTAAGCAGCCTTTCTGCATTGATGCTCTCTGCACTCATTCCCTCGCCTCCCGGCATGTATGGTATCCATAACTTCGCATTTCACCAACGTACGCCACTTCTCTCCTTATGGTAATTATTCCCATTTTAAGCTTTTTCTAAACATGCTGGCGCTCAATATAAAAGCTTGCAATTACTATGCTAGCAATAAGGATTTGGTAGATATTATATTACGCTTCCCGAAAAAAGCCGGGAAGGTAGTTCTTCCCGGCCTCCTCAATAGATTTAACCGTAGCCCTTTAATATTTTACTTCTATATGTTCGCCTGTCTCTTCCTTAATTTCATCCATCCTCAACGTCACATCTATTAGCTCTTCTCTAAGGTGGTCTATTTCGGGTGTCATGCAACCCGTGTCAGGCTTACGCATTTTGTCCTCAATCATGTGCGCTTTCTTTGTTAACTCCTCGAACTCTTTATGCAATACCACTGCGCTCATGCTTCCCACCTCCCATCGTTCTCATCATGCATTCGCGGTGGAATAACCTCAAAGCTACGGGACTTTTGCAGTTGCTACAGTTATGTAAAGACCGTATGCACCCGGTGTGTATACTGCATGGGCTATGTCCTACCGGATAGCTATCAGCTAGAGGTTGTTTTACCGTTATTAAGCTACCACCACTATCATAATTAATACTAGTATTACTATAGATTATCTATCCATTTAATGCTCACCCTAAACGTACCTGGCGCTTATTAGGCAGGTTAAGCTTTATACATGAAGGTATTATGGAAAACCTACGTGTTGCTGACCTTCTCCAGAACGAACGACTCGATCTGTAGCATCTATGGCAAAAAGCGCCGCATTGATCATGGGCATCTTATAATGTACAGTAGAAGCCCATACTTATATTATCCTGGGATTTTCCGGGTGGAGTAAAGCTCGATACTGGTGGTTGGATCGTGATATAAAGAAAGGGTCGCGGCCTTGTCCTTAAAAGATGATGTAAAGAGGCTTCTGGATAATAAAGAGTTTGAAAAAATAGCTCAGCTTGCAGGTGGAAAAGCAAGCGCCGTTAGGTACCTGTTCTCTTTCCTTTATTCCACTGATGATCTATTGCACTGGCGGGCAGCAGAGGCTTTAGGGGCAGTTGCGGGCAGGCAAAGTGGGCGAGGGATGGACGAAGGAAGAAATATTCCAAGACGCCTGCTATGGTCGTTAGCGGAGGAGTCAGGTGCCACCGCATGGCCAGCCCCAGAAGCCCTGGGAGCGGTCGTCGCATTCCGGCCAAATCTCTACCCCGATTTTGCCCCGATAGTGCTCTCTTTTATAGATGATCCGGTTCTCCGTCGCGGGGTGCTCTGGTCGGCAAGAAAGATCGCGGAAAAACGGCCGGATTTAACCAGGAGCGCCCTGCCACAGGTTATTGCATTGTTAGAAGATCAGGACCCCACCGCCAGGGGCCATGCAGCCTGGGCATTAGGGGCAATGCAGGCGAAAGAGGCAGCGGAAGAGCTTAAGAGGCTACGGGATGATGACAGCCCGCTTTACATCTACGATGGCGGGGAATTGTGGGAAAAAACCGTGGGTAACCTGGCACAAAAATCTCTTATGGAGCTCGGATACGCAACCACCCGGTAGAGGAAGCTGATACCTATCAGATTGATAACGGGTCATATGTCGGCTAAAGTAATTAAAAATGGTGTTATGCGGTACATGCTTTACATGCCAAAGAATGCGGGCCAAAATCTAGAAGCAGAACGAAAAGAGCATAAGCTGGAGTGGCATAACATTTAGTATTTTCAGGATAAGGGAGCGATAGATTTGCACCTAAAGGATGATATAAAGACTCTTTTAGAGCAGAGGGAGTTCGATAAGCTGCTTGAGCTCGCGGCCCGGAAAAAAGGTGTCATCAGGTACCTGGTCTCTTTTCTCTATAGTGAAGACGACCTGCTGCACTGGCGAGCTGTGGATGCATTAGGGGCGCTAGCTAAAAATCCATCTGTATTAAGCACCGAGAAAGCTCACACTGTTATCAGTCGCCTATTCCTCAATCTTGAGGACCAATCGGGGGGTAACGCGTGGGGTGCAATAGAGGCCGTCGGTGCCATGATAGCGGTACGTCCAAACCAGCTGGGCAACGAGATCCCAAAGATGTTCTCCTTTATTAGCGATGCCCGGTTATGGAAGGGACTGCTTTGGTCGGTACGGCGTATCGGGGAGCAACGGCCCGACCTATTGAGAGATAAGATATTCCACGTTGTTGGATTGTTGCGAAATCCCAGCAATACAGCAAGAGGTCATGCTGCGTGGGCACTCGGGGCCATTGGGGACACGGATGTTAGAGTGCTAGAAGGACTTATTATCGATATAAAGGAGACGCTTGAGGGGCTCTTGGATGATGATAGCCGCGTCCGCATCTATCGTGAAGGAGAACTTCAGGAAACAACAGTGGGTGATCTTGCTAAGGAGGCCCTTGCTTCTCTTAACGGACGGCAAAGCAGCACCGAAAATATCGAGGCTTCTATCGATTTCTGCATATAAAAAATTAATACGTATAGTATGGCGCCTCTAACATGGGGATAACACGGGATAACGCCACACTATACGGTACCCTTCTAGACCCATCACACATTATGTGACCTCTAAGATGGTAGAAATTAGATCCAACAATAGAGCAATAGAACAATAGATCGAAATGGAACAGGCTTCCATACTATATAACCAATTCATTTTCCATTTTCTATCTTCTATGTCTATTGCTCAATTGTTCTATTGTTCCATTGCTCTAGTACAGCGTCACAGACGCTGTACTAGTAAGGAGGCCCCCGCCGCCACTAAGGACGGCGAGGTGCGCTGGGAAGGCCAAGCTTTACCTGGATTTTTCTACTTAGCACTATCGATTATATCGATAATATCCTTCTCAACCGCTGCGGCTTCTTCCCTATCTACTTCTGGGAAGAACTGTGACATTGTTGCCGGTTTCATCGACGCAATTTTTACTTTGCCGTCCTCTTCGAGGATATTAATTCTGCAAGGCATAAACACTGAGATAAATCTACTCTTATTCAAGAAGTAATTAGCATGCTTGCCATTACAGATTTCGATTACCTTAAGCGGATTTTGTTCAAAACCCTTTGCTGCCAATCTCTCACTAATGCCTATAACGTTAAATACTGCCCATCCTTTTTTCTCAACTGCACTGAGGACCGATACGGTGGCCTCATCAAAGCTTTTCTGCGTATCAACAACGTATGCGAAATCATCTAGTTCCATAGCTATCAACCCCTTATATAGTAAATGCGCTAATCGTAAATATACCCCAGGGGGGTATTATTGTCAAATCACTAGCGATATTTTAATTTTAAATTTAGAACTTAAAGCGTGGTTATACGTAGAAGGACTCAATCTACGTGGGCGGGTACACCGCAGCTATATCCCCTATCTCCACAGGACCCTTCAGGGGATCTTTTATATACGCTACGGCATCAAAGACGTCTCCAACCTGCCAGCCATACACGGAATCAGCGCTCCTTGGAATCGGCTTGCCTATCACGCGGCGACCTTCCCGGTACGCCATCTCAAAAACAATCTCTCGAGGAAGCCCGGCCGATACCATGTGCTCGATCTCCTCATAGATGGGTATACCATGGTTGACACCGACCGCGCCGGCGTCGGTGCCGAGTGCGATCCTCATCCCCATATCGCGTGCAAGCTCGATTCTTGATGCATGGTCATCAACCGCGCGCTTAATTACCTCAAGATCGGCGCCCGGGTACAGGAGATGTGGGCGCTCAAGTAGATTGGCCAGGGGCGATAGCGTCGGTACCCATATCGTGCCCTGCTCAGCCATACGCCGCATCGTATCCGTGGATACGAAGTAACCGTGCTCAATCGTATCTGCCCCTGCCCTGACCGCTATGTCGATGGCCTCTTCTCCGCTTGCATGAACCATGGCGAGGAATCCCTTGTCATGGGCGTAACTGATGAGCCGTGTGAGCTCTTCAAGCGTGAACTGGGGCGCCCCGACGTGGCCATAGGTCTTGAAGCTCACGATGCCAGACTGGCATATCTTCAGGCATGATGTGTGCTGGACGGCCTCGTCAATCTGGCGAAACCCTTCCTCAATGCTGGCGATGCCCGGGCCTAAGAAATCCCCGTAGCGGCCCTTTTTGTAAATCGCGTGGCCGCAAGCTGTGATCTGGGGGCCGGGAAGGCCCTCTTCATCGACCATCCGACGAGCCATAAGCCCAATACCGGCGGCATCGCCGCCATCGCGCACATAGGTTACGCCAGCATCCCGGTATTGACGTAATGCCCCGGCAACATGCATCCGCACTGCCTCATCATCTGCCCAGCTATCGATTGCACCCTGCAAGCTCACTGCATTCATCGCGAGGTGGACGTGACAATCGACGAGGCCCGGGGTGAGGTAGTACGTGCTCAGGTCAATTACATCAACACTACCTTGGACAATACTCACTTGCCGCTCAGTGAGCGCGCTGAAACGCCCATTGTTAACTTTGATGTAAACCGGCCGCCAATTTCCATGATCGTATACCTGGGTGCGCACTATGAAAGTTCTCTTGCCCATCATTAAATATAAGCTCACCTCACATCATCTATAAGTATAATCTTTCTGCACTAATGGCCATGCTTGCATAAATATAGCATGATCGCAGGAGCCGCAAGAACGGAACCTGATTGCAGATGCCATCAGAAGGTCAAATCCTTGTGCCACAGCCGTAAACCCCGTCTGATAATTGGAGGCTTTTTATTTTAAAGCACCTTGTGAGCTAACCTAGTAGTACCATCAGCCATGGCCTATGCTACAATCGAAAATAGACCTTAGGGTAAACATTGTAAATTATTCTTGAGGTGAAAGGGTTTTTGATGAGCAGAAAATACTTCATGGCAATGCTTATAATAATTGCGCTAGTGCTTACCATTAGTTGTAGTAATAGCAGTAATCCTAAGCATCGGAGTCCTGTGTTTGCTATATACCTGGTTAAAGACATGAAAACATCAGTCGCAGCGCAAATTAGCATAGATGACCTTACGCTTGAGGATGAACCTATCTTAACAGAAAATGACTTAGTCTCGTACAGCTGGAAAGACCATAAGCTCAAATTGTGTAAGAGTGCAATAAAGAGGGTGCCTAAAGGTATCCCACTTGACGGGAAGCCTTTCGTGGTGGTAGTAAATGGGGACAGAGCTTATCTTGGGGCGTTATGGGCACGTGCTTCGTCGTTAATTGCAGATATTCCAGTCATGTTTTTCGAAGGAGATTATCTTACGATTGAGCCCAACTATCCGAGCGGACAGATTAATGCGAAAGATGATCCTCGAAATAATAAGCAAGTCTATAATGCACTCAGGGGTACCGGAAAGCTAATAGAGTAACTTCTGTTATGGAATATTTATATCCTATAGATCTAGTGTTTCACAGGTATAAGAGTACAGGATAGGAATTATGATCCACCCCCTCTTTGACATACTTGCTTGCCGGGAGAGGGAATTCTATCCCTCTTATATTCTTAGCGTGTCGAAGCATGAGATGGGTTTGAATGAATTCCATATTAATTATCCGGTAGTGGTTTAAAATTACTTTAAGTTTGCAATAAATATAAACAGGTAGTGCGCGGCTGTGTTGAAATGGAAACCGAGGGCGGCCTTAGCGCACCGATCCCAATAGATAGGCCGTAATTAAATAGCCATATTTTGGGTTTACGATCCCATGGCATTGACGTACTGCCATTATGTAGGATCCTCCTGAGGAAGTTAGACCCCACCTGACACAGGTGGGGTCTAACTCTTTTACTCCACTTAACAAGATAAACCTACCGGTTAAAGTAGCTTTTTAAAGTTGCATATATTCCACCCACGACCCTTACTACAAGAAAGACCATTGCCATAGCTGCGAAGCCCTCTGCTATGGTAGAGAGAACGCGTGTGAGGGCTCCAAGGATACCAAAACCCTGAAGGAGCATCGCTGTTGCAAAAGAAAGGATCGCAACTATCGCCAACACTAAGTCGATATAGCGATTTCGGTTGATATATGCGTAAATTACTACTGCCCCAGTTAAGTATGAGACTATAGCAATACTTAAACTATTTACGTTCATCTACCCTCAGTCCCTTAATAGTTAGCGCTGCCTCCAGATGAAGGTTACTTTAATATGCCCACCAGATTCTGACATCTTACGGTAAATGCCAAATGAAGATCCCCTACCCGAGGTGCGATGATCTAAGTTATTACAAATTATTGCTTAAATTAGGTTTAAACCTACTTTAATTATGCAATAAAGTAGGTAAAGATGGCGCGCATCTAATTCATAAGAGAACCTTGCAATGTAGTGGCAGATCAATTGCACATGATGATCTATAGATAAAGGGTCACCCTTTTAATATATACCTTGCACAGCACTAAGGGCGCCACATACAATATAGGATCCTCTGGGGGCTTGCTCCACTTATGTTCAGATAGGAGGGGCAAGCCCCTTTGGTGGATTTAGTCTACTGATATGAGATTAATTCTAAGCTATCGTGGGTTGAGGTAATACCGGTGAGGACCTCTAGCTGAGCTAGGCAAACAAGCATTCCGTATCTTAATAACCACTGTGCTACTATATTCCTATAAGAGGATGCATTTGCCTTTTGTCCCATGCATACATCCGAAGACAGATGGGAACTATAATTTAAGCCCTAAACCTTGCTATGCTATAGGGCTTTCCACATGCACCTAGACAACCGGAGAAAAAATTCGCTCATGAAGAAATGGAAATTATTCGTAGCACTGATTGTAGTCTTGCCCCTCTTTATCTGGTTCCTTAATTTTGAGAACAGCAGCTTCACCGTCACCCACCTGGATGTAAAGCTTGATGACCTGCCCCCTAAATTTAGTGGATATAAGATACTGCAGATATCCGACCTTCACGGGAAGTCATTTGGCCCACACCAGAGGGATTTGGTTGCAGCAATTGGCAAGGCTAATCCAGATCTAATTGCGGTCACCGGAGATTTGATCGATCACAGGCATAACTATGATGAGGTAGCTATTTCACTTCTGCGCCAAGTAACGGATGTCGCACCGGTCTATTTTGTAACCGGCAATCATGAATGGCAATCCGGCAGGTTCAATTCGCTTGAAAACAGGCTAACTGAGCTCGGAGTAAAGGTTTTAAGAAACGGCCACACCCACATCAGCCGTGGAAACGAGAGATTGTTTATCGTCGGGATAGACGATATTGCGAAAAATGCAAGGCTATACGATTCAGATGCAGTAGTGATAAATGAGCTTGATCAAGCAATGGCTGGCCTCTCTAGAAGCGATACTACGGTTTTGCTCGCGCATAGGCCAGAGAAATTCTCTATCTACAGCTTATACGGCGTAGATTTAATCCTCTCCGGCCACGCTCATGGAGGGCAAATAAGATTCCCATTGATCGGTGGCCTATACGCTCCAGATCAGGGCTTCTTCCCGAAGTACATATCGGGACCATACAAAAACCACGGCTCAACAATGGTTGTGAGCCGTGGTTTAGGGAATAGCATAGCACCACAACGCCTATTCAACCGCCCCGAGATTGTGCTCATTACCCTGAAAAGGTAATGTTTTCTTGTTTAATGGATCATCCTACCGGACTTCATAGAATCGGTGGCGCCCGACTCCCCCACCCCATCACCAGAGCAGTAGGTTTTGCATTGCAATCTGGAGCTCCGTAACTTGTTTAACTCACATCTAAAAAGCCCTCTTTAACATAGAGGGCTTTTTAGTTTGGCAAGGATTTAAACAGGTTGGGTTTGGAAAATGCTGGGTAAATATATACTGTAAGGGGGTGTGGATAATGGCAACGAGGACAAACGCTCCATTGTGGACTATTATCTATGCGATACTCGCCGTAGCGATTATTTTAGCCCTGTTGCAATTATTAGGAGTATTTACATTTACCCCTGCATTGATGAACATCATCAGCTTACTTGCAATATTCGCCTTCTTAGTAATCGTTATTCACTTGGCCAGATTAATATAAGCTAGCAGAGAGGTAGCATAGGTGATAGCAATGAGAAGGGGGGTCCGATGGCCCTCTTTCTCTCTACCACGATACGTCCTAAACCCCGCTTACCTTACATGTATGATCTCAGCTCCCTCATTACTCGCATGACCTCCTCACTTGTGGCTATATCCCGCTGGTTGGCGCCGTAGTGTACATACGATACTTTGTGGTGCATATCGAGCGCAACCATTGCCGGCATCCAACCAAGTTTGGGTAAGAGAAACTCCTGGCCGTACTTGGTCATAACCTCGCGCTCCGGATCGCTAAGCCCGACAACTGGAATATTGTTTCTGTCCCAGTACCCCTTGGCGTTATCGAGCAATGCCGGAACCATCACCAGCAACGGAACACCCGCCTGCTCCAGGTTATCGTAATCCTCACGCAACTGCGCGAGTTGCCGTCTTGAGTTCGGTCAGCTGAGGCTTCTAAGCAAAACTATAACAACAGGCTTACCGTCAAAGTCTGACAGCGAAACCATCGAACCGTCAAGCGCTTTTAGCGAAAATTCGGGTGCCCTGTCACCTATCTCTAACCTCTTTGTCATCTTCCCTCACCCCAATCGATTAGTTGCTGTTATATATACCCTGTTTAAGGGTATATCTAGCGGTATAGCTGGCGATAGCATTCTACGGGCATGTATCATCCAACCTTACTGTCGCTAGTCAATTATGCTATTCAGCTTAGTGGTGCAGGCATCGAGCATGTAAGCTGGGATTGAGGTTTTGATCTTCGAGGATGATTAATCCGTTAGCAATGGCCGTTGCTATAAACTATCCAAATATTATTCGGGTTTTTGCAACCTTGTGCTTCTACGTGGTGGCTTCATACGGATTTGTTGCGTGGAAATACCGGGTATTCCTTAAAATCGCTCACACGTTCAGGCCACTTCTTGTTTCTGCGCATGTTTTTGTAGTTATAAGCAATATTGTCGCTTTTTTTGTATTTGTTATGGTTGATAGGCATGCCTCAATATTACCACCTTTATCCTGGGCTGGATTGGCTATAGCCATAGCTGGGGCGGCTTTTCTTGCTTGGGGAATTGCCACGCTTAAAATTGCAACGTTCAGCTCGCCTACCAATGGTGAGCTTGTTGCAACAGGCCCCTACAGTATCACTGGTCACCCCATGTATGTTGGCGGCGTTATAGGCGGTTTTGGTCTCGCTACCTGGAGCGCCTCAATGCTGGGGCTCATTTACGCTCTGGTAATCGCGCTTACCCTCATCATAATTTCAAGAGAAGAAGAGAAAGATTTAATCGAGCGCTTTGGAAGCGCTTATTCGGAGTACAAAAAGAAGACTTTGATGGGGAGAATGTATTCTCGTTTGATCAGAGAATAAGTACCGCTCAGCTGCAAACATTGCTGCTCTTCCACCTGCGGCTTATCAACCAGGTAGCCTACCTGGGGTTTTAACTCACGAAGAGTGGGTTGTAAACCACTGCATGTACATACCTGCTTCTCTTCGCTTATACTTAAACGGTCAAGAGGGTCCTGAGTAACAACCCAGGAGAAGCTCGTCGGCTCGCGCAGCGTTGCACCGCGCGGCAATCCATGCATCCAGACAACGCCGGCAAGGGCCTGCATGAAAAACGGATGCCGATCATGGCGCTCAGATGGGAGGTTGTGGATGACTACCATCGGGATTTTAATCATTGAAGATGACCAGGAAATCAATCACTTAATAGCCAGGTACCTGCAAAAAGAAGGCTATGTTACGCACTCAGCATATGATGGTGAGGATGCACTATCATGGCTGGCTGAGCAATCCTTTCAGCTTGTGATCTTGGATTTGATGATCCCAAGGATTGAGGGATATGAGGTATTGCGCCGAATCAGAGAGAAAGATAATATTCCGGTCCTTATTCTATCTGCTAAAAGTGAGGAGATAGATAAGATGCTGGGATTAGACTTAGGGGCGGATGATTATATAACTAAACCCTTTAGCATGGGGGAGTTAATAGCGCGGGTAAGGGCTCAACTTCGACGCTATCTCATTCTCAACAATGCCTCAATCGATACGCTCCAGATTCTGAAATACAAGGATTTAGAGCTGGATTTAGGGACGTGCGAGGTACGAATTGGAGGTAAAGTAAAACCGTTAACCGCTAAAGAATTTGAACTCTTGAAGCTTTTTATGTCTAGCCCCACCAGGGTATTTACCAAATCACATATATTTAAAGCTGTATGGAAGGACGATTTCATCTCCGACGAAAACACCATAATGGTACATATCCGTCGCCTACGGACTAAAATAGAAGAAGACCCCTCCAACCCTCAGTACATACAGACTGTCTGGGGGATCGGATATAAGCTGGGAGATGGACAGAGATAATGGTTGCAGGTATTGCGGTAATTTTTATCCTTTTGTGTGCGGTCCTGATCTTTCGGTGGGTGTATATGAAAAATCAGATCGATAAGATCAGCGATATTCTTGAGGAAATACGTCTGGGTAATCTTAACCAGCGCTTTCGTATCCAGTCAAGCAGCCGGTCTCTTGAACGACTTAGCGGCGATTTAAATAAGCTCATCGAAGAGTTTCAGAATACTCTTGAAAGGGCACGGCTG
>DASQQM010000323.1:0-8755 GCA_035643475.1 Anaerolineae bacterium
GTCTTGTTTTAAAGCCAAGGAGTGTTCACCACCGGCCGCAATTGCAACCACACCGGAAAGTCCAGATACCTGAACCGGTGTTGTTTTATACATCGTTGTTGTCCCATCGCCAAGCTGACCATACCAGTTGCCTCCCCATGCCCACACCGTGCCATCTGATTTGAGGGCAAGCGAGTGTGCTCCAAGGCAAGATGAGATTGCAACTACACCGGAAAGGTTGGATACTTGAACTGGCTTTGAACTGCTGGTTGTCGTTTCATTACCGAGTTGACCATACCTGTTATCCCCCCACGCCCAGACGGTGCCATCTAATTCAAGGGCAAGGGAGTGCCACCAACCGGCGGTTACCGTAGTCACATTAGTGAGCCCAGACACCTGAACTGGCGTTGAGCTACTAGTGGTTGTCTCATTGCCGAGCTGGCCATAATCATTGCGCCCCCATGCTAAGACCGTGCCGTCTGATTTTAGGGCGAGGGAATGACGAGCGCCAGCTGCAATCATAGGGGTAACAGGCTGAGTCGTGGCATAAGTAGAACTAAACGGGGTAATACTTACGAGCAAAGAAATAATCATGATTACTGCTATCAATCTACGATACCCCTTCAACGCTTGGCTAACATCACGCATATATGTCCTCCTCTTTAATAGGTTGTATTATCCTTTGCTAGTCCGGGTCTCCATAGAGCATAAAACTATTGGATGTGAATATCCCTCTTGGGTAGATACAAAACGTAAGATGACCAGCTGAGCACTACGGTAGATCCAGCTGTTTATACGCACTCATCTGGAGTTAAATGCCAGGTGATGGAAACAGTCTCTTCTGATCTCCTTAGGGATAAATATAGACTTCTAGTATGTATCGGAAGGTGGAAGCTACCTCTAAAGGTTGAAAAAAGGTTAAATACAAACTGAGGAGCCGTATAAAGAACTACAGAGTGTAGTTTTGTATATTTTTGCAGCAATACCAGCGGTGATTTTACCAACAGTGACTGTCGCCAGATAATGGTTTTACCAGCAGGAACAAGATCAAGAATTGTAGAAGTGGCACTTGTGAAGTGCACCGTAGCGAGCAATATAGTCTTGGCTCTGATACAATTGGTTGTAAGAGGGATTACTCAACTGGAGGCTGGTCCAGATTACGGATCTCTTGAGGCGCCAGTTGTGTGGTTATGATTTAACCATCCTGTCCTCGCAGTGACGTCGACCGCTTTTTAGGTCTAGCATAAATAAAAATTCGATTTAAAATAATGATTAAATTATTTTGGAATCACGGAGTGTGCCGTGCGAAAAGAAAAATTTAATGCCGTTTACCAGTTTAAAATTACA
This sequence comes from Anaerolineae bacterium, assembly GCA_035643475.1. Lineage (GTDB taxonomy): Bacteria > Actinomycetota > Aquicultoria > Aquicultorales > Aquicultoraceae > DASQQM01. Next base: position 1,327 of record DASQQM010000323.1, read on the forward strand.
TTAAAGGGGATCAAGCCGCCGATATGGCGAAGGATACAAGTCCCGGCAACGTATAACTTCTGGGACTTGCACGTTGCCGTTCAGGACGCGATGGGCTGGCTGGATTACCATCTCCACAAGTTTACAATAAAAGACCCCTCGACTGGCGCTAAGGCTGATATAGGTATATCAGATGATGAGCTTGATTTTGGCAGCGATGTTCTCCCGGAGAAGTACCAGAACATCGCCGGCTGGTTCTCCATGAGTAACCGCGTTGCGAGTTACACGTACGATTTTGGCGATAACTGGGAACATGAAGTAAGGCTGGAAGAAGTACTGTCCAGAGAAAAGGATGTCATATACCCCGTGTGCATCGCCGGAAAGAGGGCTTGCCCCCCTGAGGATTGCGGTGGCGTCTGGGGTTACGAGGATCTGCTGGATGTCATCCAGGACCCCGAGTACGAGGAACGCGAAGAAATAATGGAGTGGCTTGGGGGCAGATTTGACCCCGGCCGCTTTAACGCGGCAGAGGTTACCTTCGATGACCCGGATAAACGCTGGGAAATAGCGTTTGGGCAGGGGCACCCAATGGGCTTAGCGGTTCAGCCAGATGTGCCGGCCCCAGAAGGCCAGGCGCCAACGGGTATCGAAAACGCGATTGGCGCGTTCCTGGAGAACGTGCGGCGCGAAGTGAGCCCGCGGACATCCTCGGAGTATGAAGAGTCCCTCGCGGTTTTCACGGCCTACCTCGCGAGCTACACCAATTTAAGTGGTATCGAAGAGATAGATCGGTCCCATTTTAGCGAGTTCCTGAGCCACTTTTATATCAGAAAGTACCTTGGCAGCAGCCCGGCTGAGGCTAATCGGTTATTATCGCACTTAAAAGCATTTGCAAAATGGTCGAGCGAGACCTTTGCAACCAGCATGATGGAAGAGTATATGCTTGTCTATCGCTGGCTCAAAGATGACCTGCCACGGGTTCTGTCCGTGCCACACATAAGCGAGTTCTGGGACTACGATGTTCCAGACCGGGAGCCGGATGATACCATTGACGATTTCTGGGAAGTAGCGATGCTTGGGGACCGTTCAATGGAGCTACAATCGTATACAGGCATGGAAAAAGTAGGACCGGTTGTTATCCCGAAGGAGATGGCGGCAAAGCTCAAAGCAGGAGATATTGCCAGCCTTGAGCTAGGGAGGTTTGGAAAGCGCTGGTACATTTTAGAGATGGGCTTAGTTTCGCCCGGTGGCGGATGGGATGAGGAATCCGATAAAGACGATGCTGGTACAGATGACGTGACCAGCGATGTAGCGTCCATAATCCCAAATGATGCGCCCAGCATGGGAGTGCCTGCCAGTACAACGAAAGTTAAGGATGAGGCACAGACAGCACCTGTCGAGTTAAGTGCGGCTGCCACGGTAAACCTCTTGCGCCTCGATGTGATAGCGATGCTTAATTATATTGGCGATCGGGAACTCAAGCTCACCCAGGCAGGCAATTTGACCCTAAAGGATGTCCGAGCGATAAATGGTCTTTTTATCGAGCCCGAAGAGCTGGATAATATGATCGGCGATCATGTGTATAAACTGCGGACTGAGGAGGAGGCGCCACGGGTTCGATTTTTAAGGGTCTTAATCCAGAAGGCTGGGCTTACAAAGATCCGCCATAATAAAATATCACAGACGAAAGCGGCACAGGCATTTATTAATAAAGACCCCTATCCCCAACTTAAATTGTTATTTACCGCATGGCTGGAGAAAGATCACTGGGGAAGGCTCATCAGATCACCTCAGCTTGTTGAGCCCCTCATGCACAGAGCGGATGAAGTGGCCCGTTATTTGGTGAGCTTGCCGGTAGGTAAAAGGGTTGATTTTGAGCGGTTTGGGTATGGCCTACTCGATGCATTGGGCCTTGAGGTGGTGACTGAAGACCCGGCCGATAGCAGGATTTTCATGTATGTGGCCATCGCCGTATCGGTATTGCACCCCCTCGAATTATTTGGCGTTATTTCCACCGAGCGGGCTGAAGATGCGTATGGATTCAGCAAGATTACGGCGTTCCGGTTGACAGAGCTAGGAGCAGCCCTTTTGAGCAGATGAAAGGGGTTTAAGCCATTTCATTAAAAGCTTTCTACTCAAGATAGAGTGGAGTCAGGGCAGAGTTATCCAAAGAAATATCTGCAAAAGTCTATTCCTGCTGGGATTAGAAGCATATGATTGAATTAATAGTTAATTGCTTGGCTAAGCCGGAGAAAATTTATTAAGTTTTCGACATTTCCTTTCTGTCTGGGAGGATACAGTGAAGGAAATGTCGAAAACATGTTACATGGAGGGATGAGGCTGGTCGCACCCACTTACGAGGGCGCGCACCTCTTCGCTCAAAGGGAGCATAGCAATACCAACTATTGTTATTTTAGGTAGACATCGACCAAGGATGTACATCTAAGATTTCGGGGGGAATAATCCTTAATCCTAATAGTATCTAAAAGTAGATAATCGCCTATGGGAGCTAGTTAGTAGGGCACCAAAGAATCGGTTGAAGTCACATCCACTCTAGTGTTGTAGGGAGATTGCTAGGGCGGCGACAAAACGGCTTCGATGGAGCGGTAGCGGTGCATAATCCTGTAATCAACCTATAATTCACCGCTATTGTAAAGTCCACCTAAAGGCAGTACGGGGCAATAATACTTGTTAGCAAAGTAGTAGCGCATGTAAGCGCATCATGTGTCATATGGGTAGCGCTTAATGCATAAGCAATACAGGTAGGGTTAGCGTCACACATGAGGGGAGTTACTTATGGCTAGGGGGCCGAACAAGGGATTTTTTGATTCTGATATCATCCGCATGCTATTGCCTCTACTCGTGTACTCTGTAGCTCGGGTGGGCTTTAAAACGCAAAGTTACCAACCAGGCTTACGGATCTTCCTCATCGGTTTGCCCACTCTATTCATTTGAGCCGTGCTCTATAAAAGGTGGGGTAGCAAGCGACTCCATGAGAGCAGAATCGATATCATAGACCAGATGAGCGAGGAAGAATTTGAGCGGTTTGCAGTAGCGCATCTTAAGAACCTCGGGTACAAGGCTGTTGTAACTCCGCATATTGATTATTACGGTGCTGATCTAATTTTAGAGAAGAATGGGAAAAAGTGGTTGCCCAGGCAAAAAGACGGGATCAACCCATTGGTACCACGACGGTACAGCTGGTAATGGACGCAATAAGGCATTACAACGCGCAAAAAGGAATGATAATCACCAATAGCACCCTCACTGAAAATGCTTATGAGTTCGCAAAATCTAACGGCATCAAATTATGGGATAGGGATACGCTTATTGAGCTGATGAGAAAGTCCAAGGGTAGGGAGGTAGCAGTTACCGGTGATCCAAAGGATGTTATCGACAGGATGCTAGAGCAGACACCGGTCACCGTGATGGAGGTTTGCCCCAATTGTGGTGGCGAACTTATTCTAAGGGAGAGGAGAAGGGCCAAGTACTGGGTTTGTTCCAACTTCCCAAAATGCTGGTATACCAAGAGCTATGAATTCCCAGTATCTCATACTAATTGAAATGTAACGCATATGCGATAGTATAATCGAGCCAGAGATACGGTGTGCATATACTGGTGTAGGAGAGCTTGGGAGTGACCTCAATTAACAGGACCTATCTGCCGACCGAATGGAGTCTCCAATGACTTCGAGCGGTTTTTAGCTGCGCTTCGTGAGCAGCTTGGCGGGAGGAGCTCTGGTAATCCAGTCGATGTTGTCCCTAGTTGGTTATCGCCGGCATAGTCTCCGTATTCCCCTCGATTTTGTTCTGGTCTCACCTATGTCTTTGTTCTCTTCTCCCATCGAGTCCTCTGAAGTCTGCTGCTGCGATTCATATTCATACCGGTATCGGGCCTCCTATGATGTCCCCGTGGCTAGCATTCCTTTTAAAAGACGAAAATATTAAATTGGTGAGGATAGTAACAGGGTATTTTCAGGAGCCATAGGTTACTCTATCCCACTCATTGGTCCAAGGGCTCCTCTAGGTTAGCTACTGAGCCGTCCGGCAGGCACGGAAAACAAATAATAAATAACTGCGGGATTCTTTGTATTATTAACCTATTTGTGGAATATACTTCCTCAGCGACAGTAGGGGGTCTTAAGATGAAGCGCAATGATGTAATCAAACTAGTGGTGAGCATACTTATCGCCCAGGTGGTCGGTGCTATCGGCGTGATATTTACCGCGCCTTCAGTGAGAACCTGGTACCCGGAGCTGAAAAAGCCGTCGTTTAACCCGCCGAGCTCGGTATTCGGCCCAGTATGGACGATTTTATTTACGCTCATGGGGGTAGCGCTATTCCTTGTCTGGCGCAGGGGCGCGGAGAGGTCCGATGTTAAGCCTGCGGTTACGGCTTTTGGGATACAACTTGGGTTGAACGCACTGTGGTCGTTCCTCTTTTTCGGCCTGAAGTCCCCATTTTTGGCGTTAATCGATATTGGATTTCTGTGGGTTGCAATCCTCGCTACTATATTGCTGTTTCTCCCGGTCTCCGTCGCGGCGGGGGTGCTGCTTATCCCGTACATTCTCTGGGTAAGCTTTGCTGCGGCCCTCAACTACTTCATATGGCGACTTAATCCGTAGGGTTTGGGTAGGCACGATTGGAATTGTACCCCACAGTATGCGTTCCTATGATTCATATAGTAACCCGTGTCGCGTTATGAATCCTTCCTTTTCGAGCTCATCGAGCACTTTTTGTGCCCGATCCGCCGGGATTTTGAGTTCGCTTGCCGCATTCTCCAGGCGGGCAGACCCGCGGGCGAGCACCACGCGGAGGGCGGCTGCGCGCAAGGCCCTATGCGACCCCTTGAATGGGGATTGCGCCTTATGGTGGGCGCTCCTTCTGCTGGGATTTTTATGGATCTTTTTTAGAATCACCCCGTAATCCATCAGCGCGTAGTACCACTCACGAGGGTTCGTACGATCGAGGGTTCTCTCCACGAGCGGTAGTAACTCACTGTCTTTCACATTATCGTTGTCCTTAAAGAAGAAGTGGATGAATATGGCACGAATATTCGTTTCGATGAGGGGGGCTGGCCGGTTAAATGCAAACGCGCAAATTGCCGCTGCAGTCGCTGGGCCGATGCCGGGGAGTCTCTTTAGGGCTTCGGTATCCGTTGGGAGCGAGCCACTGAACGCGTCGACGATGATCTGCGCGGTAGTCTTTAACGCGATTGCGCGTCGGTTGTACCCAAGTCCTTGCCACACCTGCAACACATCGCGTAGTGACGCCACCGCGAGCGACGCAAAATCGGGGAAGGCCGCAACGAATTCACGGTACTTGTCGAGGACGCGCGGCACCTGGGTTTGCTGGAGCATGATTTCAGAGACGAGTATCTTGTAAGGGTCGTTCGTTTCTCTCCATGGGAGCACCCGTTTGTGTCCTTTATAGTATGCCCAGACGACTTCGCGAAACAGGACAACTGTTTCGTCTGTGATGCCTGCTTTATTAAAGCACTCTATGAAATGTCGCTCCAGAACTTCATGTGTTTCAGTACTCACAGCACCTTTATCCGTACCACATGGGTGAGGATAACGCAATTGCTGACTGTTTTTTTCTCGATATCGCATTGCATGTGGAGGGATGGGCAGGGGAGGCGTCCCTGAAACCATAGGGGACTCTTCTGTAATGCTGCCCACCAGCAGAGTTGATTTATGAAATCCGGTAATTGTTCTGGGAGGAAGAATTAGACAAGCTTGTTCTTGATATAGCCCGGCCTTTTGAATGCACAATGCTTTTTAATTTGTGTGGCGGTGGGTAAAGATGAAGTATGGTGTGAGGTACCATAATATGACATATGCTGAGGTGAGCACTTATGGCTCAAGCACAAAGAAAGCCCGAAGAAGAGAGGCCTGAGGAAGAAAGACCGCCATTAAGGGAAGCCAGGCCCACCGAAGAGGAAAGAAGAATGCCAGAGGGAGCTCAGGCCCCGGTGAGCTGGCTAGCCATAGTTGGATTGGGGTTAAGCTTACTAGCGTTTCTACTACCAGTCATCCTCGCGCTCTTCGTCGGTGTTGCAGGTGCTATAATGGGCGGGGTTGCCCTTTCTAGCATTAGGCGAGGTGACCGCTCCGGCAATGCTATAGCATGGGGCGCAATAGTAGTAGGCGGTTTTGTTGCTATATTGGCGATTTTTGCTTTAAGTGGAACGCTCACCGGCGGGTAGTGAGCCAGGCAAACGCCATTATATGAAGCCGTTGCTTCCTGTTATGGAGCAGCTGAAGGGATGAGGGATAGGTAAGGTCTCTCATCCCTTCAGTATGGGCCAAGTGAATGTGTATGGCCAGGAATGGACATGTTAAAGAATCAAGAAGCCAAAATGGAAGAGCGCATAATAAGTAATCATGATTAGTGCAAATGATTAGAGAACCCTGTGCATGGAGTAGCTACAGGTAAAGTAATCCCATCAGATCGCTTCATCGAATTTCTTACCTCCTTATCTCGCGCTGTTGATCACTGATTTTTAGTGGCGGCATCATGCTTTTAACCGTAAGAATGCGCTATGTTTTACATGGAGCACCTTTTGCACGATTGAGGTAAACTATTGCTATGGAAAATAAGAATGAAGGGAGGAGATAGCATGGCCACCTTAACAGCAGAGATGAAGGACATGGTTGCAAATCAGCAGTGCTTTATTGGCACCGTCAGCCAGGAGGGGCTAGCTAACGTAGCCCCGAAGCGCACGACGCGGGTCTTTGACGATGGCACCCTTATTTTTACCGAGGGTACCGGTGGGGCAACCTGGCGAAACATCCAGGCGAATCCAAGGGTGGTGGTGGCGGTAGTTGATCGAGAAATTCCTGACGGCTATCGCTTTATCGGTCACGCCACCATCGAAAAGGAGGGCGCAGCATACGAAGGGGCAGCCGAGATATCCAAAAAGATGGGCCGACCTGCCCCTATAGCTGTGGTTAAAGTTCATGTTGAGGAGATCCATAGTCTCAAGCCCGGCCCTGGGGCTGGTAAGCCGATTGCTTAAGGCTTGTGTATAAGCTACCGGTCTTATAACTGAGGAAGCCCTCCTAAGAAAGAGGGCTTTCTGTTTGGATGAAATCAAAATCAACCCTTGCCTTAGAGCTTTCTTACCAGGAAATCGGGATGCCCGAGCCCGATAAGTCCTGTGCATATATGCTTAATCTTCCTAGAAGGGCTGTTTTTCAGTTACATGCAAGCATTTACCATAAAGCGTAAGCTATGCTATATTATAAATAAAGTTAAGTACTTTATAATTAGGGTAGTACTTAAGGAGTGTATGCTAAATGGAGGTAACCAGAAAACGCTCGAAGAGGCTAGGCATCAACGGGCTGAGCACCCTTGAGGCCGATATCATGGATATCATCTGGCAGTATAAGAAGATAACCGTGCGCGAAGTCCATGAAACCATGCTCGAGGAGGGATACATCCCGTA
>DASQQM010000324.1:0-3290 GCA_035643475.1 Anaerolineae bacterium
TCCGATGGCAGCCTGAGTCCAAAACAGGTTGTGGAGATGGCGTCTAAATTGCATTTGAGGGCAGTTGCAATCTCCGACCACGACACCATCGATGGGATTGATGAAGCGCTAGTTTTTGGCAAGAAATTTGGGATCGAGGTAATACCAGCTATAGAATTCAGTTCAAAGTATGGAGGCCGGGATATCCACATTCTCGGCCTTTATATCGATCATAAAAACAGTAGACTAATATCATCACTTAGTGACTTAAAAGAGGCCCGGTCGAAACGGGCTGAGTGGATAGTAGGGTGTCTACAAGGGCAGGGCTTCAATATAAGCTTTAATGAAGTGCTGGAGGTGGCTGGCAATGCATCCGTAGGTCGCCCTCACATAGCACGGTTACTGGTTAAAAAGGGGTACGTATCGGGACTTTCTGAAGCATTCACCAAGTACCTAAAGCGTGGTTCACTCTGCTTTATAGAGAAATCGGTTTACCCAGTGGACAGAGTGATTAATATAATTCATGGTGCCAGCGGCATCGCCATCTTTGCTCACCCTGGCCTTGCGCACCTGGATGAATTCATCGATACATTTATCGATATGGGGCTTGATGGAATAGAGGCTTACCATGCCGAACATTCAAAACTGGTGACTGAGCACTACATAGAGCTAGCACATGATAAGGATTTGCTTGTCGCAGGCGGCTCCGATTGCCACGGCCCTGTATCCACGAACGGGCTCAGGTTGGGCACGGTGTACATTCCGGACGAGGTCGTCGATAAGCTGGAAGAATATGCAAGGGAGAGGAGCGGGTAATTTGGTGTTGCAGTGCTGCGGTGCTGCAGTCGCCCGTCTAGAGGTGCCAACGTTCCAACGTGCCAAAGCACTGCAGTTACCAGTACTGCAGTGCTGCAGTTAAGTGTAAGTAAGAGATGAGGGTATGTAAGAGTGCCATGTCAACTACCTTCGGCAGTCTCCTTACAATGACAGGTATACTGCATTGGCTAGTGGCTCATTCCCCACATCTTGTACTTCCACTTAGCCTGTGGCTGATACCCTCATCTTCTCCCCACATCAACTGATAACTGCAGCACTGGAGAACTACTCCCACGTCTCTTTCCCTCATCGACATTGGCACCTTGGCACTTTAAGACAGTACCCACACCTCTTACCTACATTAACTGGCAGACTAACCTCTTCCTTTACACTGGCTTTTTAACGCGCATTTGCTACAATATCTGCCATGAAGAAATTCCATATTACGACGTTTGGATGTCAGATGAATAAGCATGATTCTGAGCGCATGGCCGGGCTTCTAGCGGAGCGCGGGTACACACAGAGCGATACCGCTAACGATGCGGAGATTATTGTATTTAATACCTGCACCGTTAGGAAACATGCGGAGGAGCGGTTTTTCGGAAACCTGAATAACCTTAGGTCGGTGAAAAAAGCTAACCCAAACCTCATCATCGCCGTCGGCGGTTGCGTGGCACAGGCAGAACGCGATCGCATATTCGAGAGGGCACCGCATGTGGATATCGTTTTCGGTACGCACAACATGCCGAACCTTGGCTATATGATCGAATCGGTAGAGAGCGGGAGGAAGGCGATCTGTGATGTCACGGATGAGATCGAGATAATGCCGACCACCGTTCCGAGCGTCCGCGAGGAGTCTCACCACGCCTGGGTGCCGATCATAATTGGCTGCAACAACTTCTGCAGCTACTGCATCGTTCCGCACACGCGCGGTAGAGAAACGAGTAGGCGCATTGAGGATATCGCCGGTGAGGTTGAGCATTTGGTCCCCGAGGGCGTTATTGAGATAACCCTTCTCGGGCAGAATGTTAACTCGTATGGGCGCGATATATACGGCAAGAGTGAGTTCGCAAGGCTTCTCACCACGCTGAACAAGGTGCCCGGCCTGCGGCAAATCAGGTTTACAACGTCGCACCCTAAGGACCTAACCGATGACATTATCGCTGCAGTTGCGGGTGGAGATAAGATATGCGAGCACATACACCTTCCAGTTCAGGCAGGATCAAACTCAATACTTAAGGCAATGAACAGAAAATACACCAAAGAGGGGTATCTTAAAACCGTTGAGAAGATTTACAAATCGGTGCCCGGGGTAAGTCTTACAACGGATATAATGGTGGGGTTCCCGGGTGAGACCGAGGATGATTTCCTCCATACCTTGGACGTGGTCGAAAGGGCCAGGTATGATTCGGCCTTTACGTTCATATTCTCACCAAGGGAGGGAACGCCAGCCGCCAGAATGGAAAATCCGGTTCCGGCACAGGTAAAATCCGAACGGTTCGACAGGCTTGTTGCACTGCAAAACAGAATAAGCCTTGAGAAAAACCAGGAGCTCATCGGCAAGAATATTGAAGTTTTTGTTGAAGGTGTAAGCAAAAAGAATGATGATGTCCTGACCGGGCGCAGCCGGACAAACAAGGTGATTAATTTCGCGGGGCCGAAGGAACTGGTCCATGCTGAAGCGGTTATCCATGTAAAAGAAGCATACACCTGGTATGTATCGGGTGAGCTAATAGAGGTATTGAAAGAGTAACATAGCGAGATAGGGGGATGGAATGCCTGTTGTTATCGGTTGCTTGATGCCTCATCCACCAATTATTGTGCCTGGAGTTGGGAGGGACGAGACAGACCGCGTTGAGTCCACTATCCGTGCGATGGAGAGCATCTCCGAGGAGGTCGCGCGCACGAATCCGGAAACCCTGGTGATTATATCCCCTCATAGCGCTGGCTTTACTGATAGCTTCGCCGTCAAAGCTGATCCGGTATTAAACGGATCATTTGCTGGTTTTGGCGCAAGCGACATCACTTTTTCAACCCAGAACGACCTCCAATTCGTAGAAGGACTGCTCGCTACGGCCAATAGCTTTGAACTATCGATGACCAAGGTCGGCTCGGATTATGTAAGGCTTTTTCAAGCAGATGAGCTTGACCATGGGGTTCTCGTACCGCTTTACTACCTCAGACAGTACGTTGATATCCCGATAGTCTCGATCTCTATAAGCTATGGGGGCTTTGATGAGCATTACTCCCTCGGCGCTGCCATATGGAAGACATCCGAGTTGATTTCAAAGCGGGTAGCGCTTATAGCAAGCGGTGATTTGTCTCACAGGCTAGTTTCCGGGGCACCAGCGGGCTACAACCCAAGAGCAGTTGATTTTGATGCTAAAATCGACGAAATATTCGATACCAGGTACTTTAATGAGCTTGCCGAGTTGGACCCTGCTCTTATTGAGGCAGCAGGTGAGTGCGGCCTGCGCTCGATATACACGCTTGCT
>DASQQM010000325.1:0-5238 GCA_035643475.1 Anaerolineae bacterium
GGGAAGGCTCTCAGAGGTAACCGATAATCGTTCAACATTTTCTTCCAAAACATCCCGGGCTAAGCGCTGCTGCTTGCGGAGATAATCCAGTGCCTTATTAGTTGCCAATCTAACCAGCCAAGTTGAAAACTTCGCTTCTCCTCGATAGCTGGCTAGCGACTGATATGCTTTAACAAAAGTTTCTTGGGCTATGTCTTCAGCATCCTGGTAATTATCAACGATCTTGAGGACGACGGCGAAGATCAACTGTTGGTAACGGATAACCAATTCTCGGTACGCTTCTCGGTTTCCATCAAGCGTTTCCTTGATTAATTTCTCATCCGTAACCTTCACCACCCCCAACGCCCGTTCATAAAGTAAGACGCTCATTAAAAGCGTTTGACTGCAATTATTTTACGTTTTAATTAGCAAGGGGGCCAACTTTGAGAGGCTGGTTCCTTTATTGGTACCTACTACTCGCTAATGAAGTACGTCGTAAGCTTTAAAAGGAGACAGCGATAAGGGCAGCTTTGTTATTGTGACTCTCAGCGTTATGCTAAGGTTTCAGTAAATCTCGATCCCACTAGATCGAGCATATTTGGGTATATTCCTTTTAAAAATATAGCATTGCTATAGTTAAGGGAGAATCACACGTGGTAGAAGCAAGGAAAGACCGGCAAAATCACATAAACGAGCCCTCAAAGACCGCCGATGGGTCAGTGCCTGAATCTGCTAGAAAGACTGGCACCACAGCAAGCGAACTCTATGCCCTTATCAATGCCATTTCTGACCCCGTTGTGATCGTCAACACCAACGGTAAAATTCAGATGCTCAACCAAGCTGCAATCAACACGTATGGTTTTGACCCGACCGGTAAAAACATGGCTGAGCTAGCGAAAAGAATACGCCTTCGCTACCTCGATGGGCAAGAAATCCCATCTGATAAGATCCCCATAATTCGGGCACTTCATGGCGAGAAAATTTTCGGCGAGCGCTTGATCTTTACTAACGCATTAGGGGAAGAACGTATCATAGAGGTTTCGCCTAGCCCGCTGTTGTCTAATGGAAAAATGACTGGCGCTACCGTAGTCTGGCACGATGTGACCGAGCGGGAGAAAGCAGAAAAGGCGCTTAAGGAAAGCGAGAGCCGATATCGCAGCCTCTTTGAAGACTCCCCTGTCTCTCTATGGGAGGAGGATTTCTCAGTCGGTAAAGCGTACATTGATAAGTTAAGACGTGAAGGAGTCAAAGATTTCAGAGTCTATTTTGCAGAACACCCAGAGGAAGTTCAAAGACTCGCCTCAATGTTAAGAGTAGTAGATGTTAACAGCGCTACCCTTGAGCTATATGGGGCTAAGAGCAAGGAAGTGTTTCGAGAGAATTTAGGTAAGTTCTTCACTGAAGAATCATATGAAGTATTTAAAGAATCACTTATTGGCTGGACTGAAGGCAAAACCACGTTTGAGAGTGAAGCTGTAAACCTGACGCTCACAGGCGAGAAAAAGGATATTATCTTACGGTTGTTTATAGCTCCAGGATATGAGAAGACGCTCGCAAAAGTATTCGCCGCAATTGTTGATATTACTGAGCGCAAGCGAGCAAAGCAGCTAAGCGATGCCTTAAATGATATAAACGTAGCTATAAGCTCAACCTTTGATATCAATGAAATAATGCAACGAGTTGTTGTAGCTTCCGCCAAGGCTATAGAGGCCGATGTGGCTGCGATAGCGCTTCGTGAGGATAACCGGTGGGTGATAGGAAATACCTACGGATACGCCGAGGGACAGGTGGGAAAGCAGTTAAGTGCTGAAGAGGTAGGGTATGTTGAATCGGTCGTTAAAGCAGGAAGACCGGTCGCCATCAGCGATGCATATAACGATCCCAGGGTCGATCCTGAGATGATGAGAAGGTATGGAATCTGGTCAATACTGGCTATACCCCTCATAGTAAGGGGAGAGGTTATCGGCGTACTTAGGTTCGTGTTTCGTTCAGCCCCAGTCACCTTCACCGATGTGCATATTGATTTTGCAAGCAAGCTGGGAACGTCGATGTCACTTGCACTCGAAAATGCGCGTCTTTTTAAGGCAGAAGTAGAGGCGCAAAAAAGAGCGAGGTATGAGCTTGATATCTCAAACCTTCTACTTAAAGCAGCCGATACTCTTGCTGCACCAGTTACCTTACAGGAGGTCTTAGATTCTCTCGCAGATGTTGTTCTTGAGGCTACTGGAAGAAGGCGGGTTAGCGTAAACCTTGTCGATGCTGAGACAGGCGAGCTAGTAATTATGGCGATACGGGGTGAGCCTGGAGTTCGGGTTGGCGAAAGGTTTATGCTTGATAAGCTCGTCCCTGAATTTAAGAAGGAGCTGGCTAAAAAACAGCCGAGTATCTTCGATTTTGAAGCACAAGGAGTTACAAAGCAAGCTAAGCAATTTGGTGCTATGTTCAATATCAAAAATATCCTTTATGTACCTCTTCTCTATTCTAGCGCTGTTATCGGTACAATAGGGCTCGATAATCCAGGCAAACGGGCCGAGTTTACGCAAAGAGAGATTGAGATAGTCAGAGGTATTGCAGCCCAAGCAGCGGTTGCCATTGAAAATGCAAGGCTTTATGATGCAGAGCGGAACATCGCCGATACCCTGCAAGAAGCGCTTCTTACGGTGCCAGAGCGAGTGGATCATTTAGATTTTGGATATCTCTATCACTCTGCAACGGAAGCAGCGCGGGTTGGTGGCGATTTTTATGATCTCTTTGAGCTAGAGCATAATAAAGTCGGCCTTGCTATCGGGGATATATCAGGAAAAGGATTAGAAGCCGCAGCTTTAACCTCTGTAGTTAAAACTACAATTAGAGCCTACGCGCTTGAGGGTTATGACCCAGCACATATTATGGCCAAGACCAATGATGCTCTAAGAGCAATATCCGCTCCATCGTCATTTGTTACTGCCTTCTTGGGTATCTTTGATAAGATTACGAAGAAGCTTATCTATTGTGATGCAGGGCATCCACCGGCAATTATTAAGAGAAGCCCATCGAGCGTTGGGCTTCTTGAAACATATAGCCCCATTATCGGAGCCCTTGCGAATATAAACTATGTGAATGGTGAGACAACACTTGATAGTGGTGATATCCTTGTTCTTTATACCGATGGCGTAATTGAAGCGAGGACTAATGGTGAATTTTTCGAGGAGCAGCGTCTCGTAGAATTTATACAAGGGCTAGGGCCTATATCAGCTAAAGAAGTGCCAAAGCGAATTTTTGATGAGGTTTTAAGGTTTACTGGTGGTCGGCTATCAGATGACGTAGCACTACTAGCCCTTGCTTATATGGGTGAGTAAAGTGCTTGGAAGTGTTACTTTAAACAACCAAGCGCAAATCCTCCAGAGGTGTGAATAAATGCGAACCCACAGTCTTATTAAAGCTCTAAAAAGTATCCCTCTAGCGTATCTAGCAGCTCATAGTTTAAAAGGGGTTCATGCTGGCAACAAAGAAAACTCCCGGTGCCCGCCGGGAGTTTTAACGGATTCTTAAGATGATCCTATGCGGCGGAATCGATGGCGTGAAAGATTCCGCCGCCGCTATTATCTCCCTGTTAATAGGTCTATAATTCGTAGAAAATAGGAGAGTACTCGGAAGGTTACATCCGCTTTTCTTATTCTTCCTTACCCTTCTCGACCAATTCCCTTACTTTCTGACCGCCCTTGTGGCCGATCTCTTCATAGAACTCATGACCATGTTTCTCCTTGGTGGCCTCGCCACCCTTCTTTCCGCCTTTTTCGCCGCCCTTATGACCTATTTCCTCATAGAACTCATGACCATATTTCTTCGAGGTGGTCTCACCGCCCTTGCGGCCTGCCTCGCTGACCGTCATTTTCCCTTCTTTTTCTTCAGGCATTGATCTCACCTCCTTTTAGATACCGATACCCACATCTATGGCATCTAAACACCGCGGTCTTTTCTCTTCCTACCGATTATGTAAGGGGAGGCTATCGGCATTAGAGTGGAGTTGCTTAGCCCTGATCCATTACATGTTTTAGGTGGGTCTTAAGGTAGACGAAAATCATGACGACGAGAACAACGCCGATGACCAGATCAAAGCCGTGGAATATATCCCTGATCCTATCCCAGTTCTCTCCCATCTTCACCCCGACATAGGTCAGGAGCAGGGTCCAGGGGATAATCCCGATAGTTGAGTAGATAACAAATTTGGCAAAATTCATCCTCGATATGCCGGCAGGCAGTGAGATAAAGGTGCGGACTACTGGCACCATCCTGGTGAAAAGCACTGTTGCGTCCCCGCGCCTTTCAAACCACTCATCTGCCTTTCTGATATCCCTTTTAGAGATCAAGACATACTTACCATATTTTTCGACCAGGTGCCTGCCTCCACTTCTGCCGATATAGTAAGTTGTAATCGAGCCCAGGAGCTGGCCAATGGTCCCCACAACGACGATCGTCCAGAAGGATAAGACGCCATTTGACGATGCAAAACCGCTAAAGGGCATCACGACCTCTGAGGGAATTGGAATACAGGCGCTCTCCAAAAACATAGCGCCAAAAATGGCCCAATAGCCGAACATATCAATAACAGAGATAACTGTGTTAGCAACTAAATCGAAAATAGACATCATGGACCTTCTTTCGTTGCTGCTTATGTACTATCAAAACAATTGTAGTTCCAAGCTGCTATCGTATCGCATAAGAATACCGGAGATAGAGGTCAGAATCTAGATAAAACCAGGACGAGCATATTCTTCTATTTTAATTCTTATATTTCTTAAGGCAGTATTGCCCATCCCCAAGGAAGTGGTACTCCAGCGTTTTTAACCATGGCTCTGCATGAAACTCGCTTCATAGTAACATTTAAGGCAGCTATCTCCAATAAGCTTTTTCTTCTCTGATGGAGAAATGATTGGCAGGAGATCGGATGGGCTATCGCATACTGCAAAATCGAGGCAATACCAGTTGGCAAAGCAATAGCGGCTGGTGATGAGGAAGGGCTGTGTACCACTACTCGGTGTTGCTAGTGCGATACTTCGCCTTCAGCTCTTTTATGAGCTCAGCCACCTCATCTTTCTGTGTATCGGTAAGGGTCGCAAGCTCAGAAGTCAGCTCGACCGCCTTTTCATCAAGGAGGAGATCGGCTATCTGTGGGTTCCTATCTATTTTCTCTTTCGCCCTGTATTCCCTGTATTCCTTAAAATACGATGGGTCGACCTTAAGTCCCCTTGCTATAATTTCAATATTTTCTTTAGTGGG
>DASQQM010000326.1:0-6713 GCA_035643475.1 Anaerolineae bacterium
CAGGTAAAAGTCGAGCATGGAATAACCGCACACCTGATGGTGCTGGGAGAAGAAAGAGAGTTCTCCCCCGAGATAGAAGTGACCCTCTTTCGCATTATTCAAGAGGCGCTAAGAAACATCGTGCGACACGCTGAAGCAACAATGGCTCACATTGCCATCGAATTTACTGATGTGGAAACGAGGGTGACAATCTCAGATAACGGCAAGGGTCTCGAGCTACCAGAAAACCTAGGTGAACTCTCTCGCGTTGGAAAATTGGGAATAGATGGTATGCAGACAAGAGCACGCTTGGTAGGTGGCACCTTTGACGTGCGGTCAGAACTAGGCAAGGGTACGATTATAATCATTACTTGCCCCTGTTAAAAATAACCTACCCACCCACTACGTAATACCTAAGCCAGATGTAGATAGTGGCAACAACAACGGTCATTATCATAATGGGCATACCGTAGAGAATAAACTTTGCAAAGGAGACCTTGTGGCCTGCCTTTTCCGCCATACCGACCACGATGACGTTTGCTGAGGCCCCGATGGCTGTACCGTTTCCGCCAAGGCATGCACCAAGGGCCAGACTCCACCATAACGGCATAAGTTCCCTGTGGTGTAGAAGCTCTAATCCAGAAAGATGTGGCCATATCTTATGAGCCATATCCACAATGAGGGGGTTCATGGTAGCCACGTAGGGGATATTATCTACAAAGGCGGAGGCAAAGGCAGAAAACCACATCACCACCATGCTCGTTGCAAAAAGGTTGCCCTTGGTGACCTCAAGGACCTCGTTTGAGGCTAGCTCAATAAGACCGACCTTGACGACCCCGCCGATGATGATGAAAAGGCCGATGAAAAAAAAGATGGTGGGCCACTCCACTTCCGAAAGGATATGGTGGGGGTTGTGGATCCTAGAGAGCAGCAGCAGAAGCCCAGCTCCGAAGAGAGCCACAGTTGCCGGCTCAAGGCGGAGCGCCCCGTGCACGACAAAGCCGGCGATGGTAACTGCGAGCACAAAGAGGGACTTTTGCAGCATAACGGGGTCTTTGATCGCCTCTTTCTCGTTCATTTGCATGATTCTTTCCTTAAGCCCCTCTTTTGTTTTTAGCTTTTTGCCCCAGATAAGCTTGATCGCAAGGAGGTAAAAGGCCATTAAAAGGATAACGACCGGAGCGAGGTTTACGATAAAGTCCATAAAGTTAAGGTGCGCCTTGGAGGCGATCATGATGTTTGGAGGATCCCCAACTAAGGTTGCGGTACCGCCGATGTTTGATGCCAGGGCCCCTGAGATAAGGTATGGCAGCGGATCAACGTTAAGGGCATCTGCTATTAAAAGGGTAACCGGGGCGATTAAGAGCACGGTGGTTACGTTATCTAAAAATGCACTTAAGACTGCGGTGACCACTGCAAAGATGGCCAGTATCCTAAAGGGCTCGCCTTTTCCAAGCTTAGCACTTTTTATCGCTATATACTCAAAGACTCCGGTTGGACGCATGAGGTTTATGATAATCATCATGGAGATGAGCAAGAAGATGACGTTCCAATCGACCCCAAGCTCCTCAACGTGAAATGCCTCATGCTGCTTGAGCACGCCAAGTACGATCACCAGAGCCGCTCCAAATAGAGCGATGACGGTCTTGTGCACCTTCTCCGAGACGATTAACCCGTAGGAGAGGCCAAAGACAACAGTTGCCGTCCAGAAGGTCGCGTTAATTACTACCGGCTCTGTTACAGATGCTTCAGGGCTCATTCCTTAACTCCGCTCTCCTCCAACATGGCTTTCGTCACCGCAAAGAAGAGATCCCGCTCGTAAAGCATCCCTACTACCTTTCCAGCTTTATCCACCACAGGGAGTCGCTTGATATTGTGCTTTAGCATGTGATCGATGCACTCCATTAAGGAGGCGTCTGCATCAACCTTTATGACCGCTTTACTCATGGCCTCATTGACCTGCCTGGTAGCTGATCTTTTGGCAATCTCTTCAACCATCCCATCCCAGGAGAAATCTCCAAGATCCATCATGCGCATGTAGAAGGGAAAGATTGCCTTTAGCACATCTTTCATGGAGAGCATCCCGATAAGGCGTCCTGCCCCATCAAGGACGGGGAGTCCCTTTGTGCCAACTCTTGTCTCTCCCCTTCGCGCTGTTCTAAGAAGATTTACCGCCGTCTTCAGGGTATCTTGTGGGTGTAGATAGTCGTGGACGGGAACCATCAGATCCCTTGCCTTCACGTGTGCTTCCTCCTTCATGTGACATGTATGCATTATTGGTAAGTGAGTCTGTTATATAGCCTCAGCTAATAATACAAGAAATTATAAAAAAGTGGCAGGATTCGGGATAAAAATTGGATGAGACACCTGCGGTCGCGTATCTGGTGGAGACGATACACGATAGCCTATATAAAAGGCCGCATGCTTGAAGAGTTGTAGATTGTGGTGTACAATCCCCTCATCCTGTCATTCTGAGTAAGCCGAGGAGGACCCTTCACGTCGTTCCTCTTAAGCCGTGTGGCATGCTTCTCAGAATGACAGGCCTTTTAGCACCATTGCCCTGTGTATGCCTGGCCTAATTTAATCGGCAAGCCAGGTCAGTGCTCTCAAACCCTTCTAATACGATTTAATAATAAGCACGGGGCATGGTGCATTGCCTATAACTTTTTCAGTAACACTTCCCATGAGGAGCCTTCGCAATCCTGTTCGGCCATGGCTTCCCATGCAGATAACATTGGCTTTTAGTTCTTCTGCCATGCCGATGATCTTCTCGTGGGCTTCTCCTTCTCGCACGAAGGAGCTAGCCCTGACACGCGCTGCTTGCGCCATAGTTTCGACCTCTTTGGATATGGTCTTTGCTTCTTTCACCATCTGCTCAACTGCGTGCGGTGCATTCACGAAAAACTCATCGGTTACATCCACAACGGAGAGCGCATTCAACTCGCCTCTGTAGGCCTGGGCAATACTTATCGCCCTGTTTGCGGCAATATCACTGTGTTTTGAACCATCAACCGCCAGGAGCATATTATCCCACTTAATGACGCTATTATGGGGCATAACAAGTACGTCAATTGGGCTGTATCCAATAACGCGTGCCGTTACACTTCCCATAAAAGCCCTCTCAAAGTTGGTAAGACCCCTTCTGCCCATTACTATCAGGTCACAGTCTCTCGATTCGGCAACATCGATAATCGCCTCATGGATGTTGCCCTCTGCTAGAATCGTATAGAGATCAGCACCCTCTTCCTTCGCGATTTGCGATGCCTCAGCCAATAGTTTTTCACCTGGCTCCTTGAAAGAGTCTTTTATGTTAGACATCAAGCCTAGCTCCAATTCCCCCTCATATGAGGGGATAACCGTTACCGCCGTGATACCGCACCTTTCCTTTTTCGCAAATTTGATGGTCTGTCTGAGCGCATTTTTACTGGAATCTGAACCATCAATGGCAACTAAAATCAAGATATTTCTAACCTTCCTCATAGATAATAGTTTTCCCATACGATCAGCTTCCTTATTGCCAGTAGCCAGCTAGACTACCGCCTTCATTAATCTAATCATGGGAATATTGCTATCCCATCATTTCATTAGTTGATTACTTTTTCAAGCGTAGCAACTTCCTCGAGCCGGGTCGCAGGTTTCTCCCTCATACCCTTTACCATGCTGGTAAGGATGATGATGGCGCCCAGCAAAAGGGCAAAGACCATGATGCCAAAGCTTATGTCACTCATAAGCTTTACCGAAGCCTCAGCCACCGAGGTGAGTCCAAGCTCATTGGTGTACTCGGGGATGGCAAGGCCTCTGCTGACTGCAACGATAAGCATGATGGAGCCCATTACCACCTTGATCATGTGATCCTTAACATAGGTGGTACCCAGGGCACCGAGCTGGACTCCAAAGAGAGACCCTGCAAGGATGATAAGGGTAAGCCTGATATCGATCATGCCCACTAAGCCCCATTGGATGGAGCCAGTTAGTCCCATCAGAAATGCGACCACAAGCTCCGTTGCCGAGCCAAGAAGGCTCGAGGCGCCAAGGACGTAGATCATGCCAGGTACACCGATAAAGCCGCCAACGGCAATCGTTGCGGCAAGAAGCCCCGTTGCAAGGCCGACAGGAACGGTGAACCACAGAGAAAGCGTCATATTTGCCTTCTTGAAGTGGATCATTGGGGGAATGTGGACGCTTTGGACCCACTTGGCAAGGGAGGAGGTCTTCTCTTCACCGCCGGACCTGGCTGTTTTTTGGGCATCGTAGAAGACGTAGCCGCCGACGGTAACAAGGACCAGCACGAAGGCAAAGCTTACGTATAAATTTGAGCCTGCCTCTCCCCACATCCGGTTGATGTAGCGCTGCACAAGGATACCGAGCTGCACACCTATGGTTGCCGAGACCGCCACAATGGCACCGAGCTTGAGATCGATCTGGCCGTACTTATATCTTTTAATCGATCCCACTAGTGCCTTGGGAAACTTGTGGCACATGTTGCTTGCAACCGCAACTGCCCCGGGCACCCCTAGGCTCATCATCCCTGGGGTAAGAACAAAGGCTCCACCTGAGCCGATAAACCCACTTACTAAGCCACCTATAAAACCGACAATAAACAAGAACATCGCATTTACAAACGTTAGGTCGATAAACCTATTTCCATGATAGACCTCGACTGCTCCAGCTGCCCAGGCAGGTCCTGCGGTAAGAAGCAATGCACCTCCTGCCAAGAGCATCGAGTAGATAAGTCTTCGTCGTGACATGTATCACCCTTCCTTCTTTTTATTTAGTTTTCAAAGGTTACGCCGGGTAGGGGCGTTCCCGTTCTTTCTCGTTGAGTCGCATGATGGACCTTGGCCTTTAATCCCACCCGGCTCAACGTACATTCCTTGCCTTCCGGCGCAAAAAGCCGCATCAGCCCTTGGCTTGCTAATGCTTCTTTGCTTCTATGCCCAGCACTGAAAAGACGTAGCTTGCGAAGTTTCCGTGTACAAACGAGAAGAAGAACACCGTTGCAATGGGCAGTATCGTGTAGATGCCTCCCTTTGCCCAGACCTCCCGTACCGTGACTTCATTGGTAAGCACTGCCACATATGAAGCGATTGAGAAGATTCCAAAGACCAGTGCCTTTGCGTACGGTTTCTTGGTAATCGTTGATCTGCTGTTTGCCATGTGCATCACCTTCCTTTACTGTGGATTTCTTTCCGTCGGTGGTGGGTAGCAGCTACCCATCATTTCTCTGCGACCACAGACCGGCGTGACCGAGCCACTTTTCGCTGTTTCCTTCGGCGAAACTGCATGCGCTCGGTTAATAGATGAAAAGCACTCTCACCGTCCTTTCACTGCGGACTAAATATGCTCAGCGGATTAAGGTCTTTCTCGTTTAGATTACGTACATAGTACTTTATAGGTATTTATTCGGGGCGCTTATCAAAGAATTCTTTCTATAATATACAAGCCTATTTCCATATTATCACTAACAGTTATTTCGTCAATAATTTACGTAAAAACCCTTTACTAAATATAGATATTATTCCGCTTCTTACTGAAGTTATTTCTCCTACCTTAATAGCAGCTATAACTGCATTTAATATACGGTGTAATCAATGCTAAATTTTTAGCTAATAAGCAGCAATCGCCCCGATGTGGTCCGTATCGATTCGTGCTCAAATGAAAGATAAATGTAATTTTCTAAAAATTCTTTTATGAAAGGAGGGTATGTATTGAGTAGACTTTTAAGTAGAGCACTTACGCTGGCACCACTTGTAATAATTTTCTCGGCGGCAAGTCCCGCTATGGCTTCCACCATGCAGGCAGGTGCGCAGCCAGGTCCTGGTACTCCCTGGTGGATATGGCCTGTAGTGCTATTCATCGTTACCTTTGTTATGGGAATTGTAGCGATCCCCGCGGGTGTAGGAGGCGGGGTTCTTTTTGTGCCAATTGTAAGTAGCTTCTTCCCATTCCACCTCGACTTTGTTAGAGGAGCTGGTCTTATGATTGCCCTATCCGGATCGCTTGCAGCGGGACCAGGGCTCCTCAAAAGAGGCCTCGCCGATCTTAGGTTGGCAATGCCGGTGGCATTGATTGCATCGGCATGCGCGATATTGGGAGCGATGGTCGGCCTCGCATTGCCACAAAATATTGTGCAGATAGGGTTGGGAGCAGCAATCCTCGGTATTGTCGCAGTTATGGTTAAAGCAAAAAGATCGGATTACCCCGAAGTTAAAAAACCTGATGCATTATCGACTGCGCTGCGACTAACCGGCATCTACCGCGAAGACTCAACCGGTCAAAACGTTTCGTGGCAGATTCATAGGACTCCCCTTGGTTTTATCCTATTTATTTTAATCGGTTTTATGGCAGGAATGTTCGGTCTGGGCGCAGGATGGGCCAACGTGCCGGTTCTCAACCTGATCATGGGCGCTCCCTTGAAGTTGTCGGTTGCGACCAGCAGTTTCCTGCTCTCAATAACTGACACATCAGCCGCTTGGATTTATATCAATAAAGGTGCTGTACTGCCGATGATAGTAGCACCCTCGATTATCGGTATGATGCTCGGTGCTTTTGTTGGCGCAAAACTTCTTACAAAAGCTAAACCTTCAGCGATCAGATATACCGTTATAACCATGCTATTTTTGTCAGGTTTGCGGGCTATGTTAAAAGGATTTGGCATATAAAAAGGGACCACTCTCTGTTTATACCTGCGCAAATAAGATGATCTTCATTCTGCAAGCGCATTGCCAGTTACT
>DASQQM010000327.1:0-6324 GCA_035643475.1 Anaerolineae bacterium
TTGATAGGCTGGGCGTAAGGGATCGCTTCAAAATCGCCTCCATCTGGGAGGCCATACTCAAGAAAAGCTATGAGCGCGGCGAGCTTTTCACTATCCAGCTGCACCATGAAAGGATCGGATTTTGCGGTACTGCTCTAATCCAGGTACTTGAGAGGGCGAGCAGCTTTCAACCTCAGATTTGGATCGCCCAGCTTAAGGATATCGCGGATTGGGTAATCGAGCTTAAAGCCACCGAGCTTAAATTAGATCGATACGGTGAGGGGAGATTCAAAGTCAGGGTTGATGGCTCAAAGCGGGCCTCCGTACTAGTTAAGAACGCTAAGATTAATGTTGCAAGCAAGGCCTGGGCAGATGGCTACCACTTAATAGAAAAGAATGAGTTTGAGGTTGATTCAGACACTATACCAGCGGTCGGAGTATCTCCAATAACACCTGATGGGGTAGTGAGCAAATTGAGAGACGAAGGGTTTATCGTCGAAGTGACGGATTCTCCTAACCGATACAGCTTCTACCTAGATGTTGAAGATAGAGAAAATCTCGGTGATTTGGTTAACGCCATAGAAGAATCTGGCAAGCCGATTATAAGACTTTGGCGTTGGCCCGATGGAGCGAGAAGCGCTCTTTCCTGTACTGGTGATATAGATTCAATAACGATAATTGACTTTGCAAGGCGCTTTGTCGAGGTGTAGGTGTGGTTGATAAATGAGAGATGATCAGAAATTCTATGCGAACCATCGTAGGCATAAAAGGTCGACTAACAAGCCAGGCGCTGTAATATTGGGTGGAGACATGGTCGGTCTAGGGATTATGCGGGGCCTGTGGCATGAAGGAATACCCACTGTATTGTTAGATCATGAGCCATGCATCAGCCGTTTCTCCAACCAGAAAGAAGCCTTCTTTAAGTGTCCCAATTTTAAAGAGAATGGTAAAGAGCTTACTGAATTCTTGGAGAATCTTGCCTGGCAGGAGCGCCTAAACGGCTGGGTTATCTACCCAACAAATGATGAGGCCGTGTATTTTTTGGCAAAAAACAGGGATAAGATTGGACAGTTCTTTCAAGTGTCGGTACCGGAATGGGACATCGTAGAGCTATTCTATGATAAGCGAAAGACAACAGAGATTGCTAAGCGCCTAAATGTACCGATGCCAAAGACATGGCTTCCAGAGACTATTGAAGAGATTGACAATTTCGATATCGAATTTCCTGTTGTCATCAAACCTGCGATTAGAGATCACTTCTACCCTGCTACCAAGAAGAAGGCGATTCTCGTTAATAACTGGGATGAGCTCCATAAGGAGTTTAGAGAAGCGTGCCAGGTCGTTGAGCCATCTGAGCTGATGATCCAAGACCTCATTCCGGGAGGGCCTGAAAACCTTTATTCGTTCTGCCCCTTTTTCAAGGATGGCCAGACATTTGCGAGGGTTATCGCAAGGCGCACAAGGCAGCACCCGATGGATTTCGGCCACGCAAGCACGTTTGTAGAAACAGTAGATATTCCTGAGCTTGAGGAGATGGGAACGAAGCTTTTGGAAGCGGTGGAGTACCGTGGCATCTGTGAGGTAGAGTTCAAATATGATAGGCGAGATGGGACCTATAAGCTGCTTGAGGTAAATACAAGGGCTTGGGGATGGCACAAAATAGGCCTTGGCGCAGGGGTGAATTTCTCGTATTTGATGTATAAAGACTTAATAGGAGAAGAAGTGCCCGTAATTCACGATGTTAAGCCCACGAAATGGTTGCGGATGGCAACCGATTTACCAACTGTATATAAAGAAATAATTAAAGGCAGGCTCTCTTTTCGGGAATATATATCATCCCTAAGGGGTAAGAAGGAGTATGCAATTTTCTCATGGCGAGATCCGCTCCCATTTTTTATTGAGTTTGTAATCTCACCGTACCTTTTAAAAAAGAGGGGTTTCTAGTATGGGTTTTCAAAGCATACTTGTGGGCATTGGAATAGCGATATTGCTTCTAATTCCGCTGGCGATAAAATGGCAGATACGCTTTAGGCAGAGCTTCACCGGTGCAGTATTAATAGGACTTGTAGCAGGCCTCATAACCAACACGGTATCAGTTTCTTTTGGAGGCTTAGGCATAATGGAACAAGTATCCCTCGAGGCATTTATTGTTATAGGCCTTGCCATGAGCTCGGCAGCCTATATGTTCTATCGTGACCCGGAGAGGAATGCTCTAGAGCAAGATGGGATTATCGTCTCGCCGGCCGATGGTTCAGTTATCTATATTAAGGAAATAGACCAAGGCAACGTGCCGTTATCGGTGAAGAAAGGCCGCTCGTTTAAGCTTGAGGAGCTAACCCAGACCGATCTGGTGCAAAATGGCGGGTACCTGATAGGTATCGGTATGAATTTGTTAAATGTTCACGTCAATAGAGCCCCGGTTACTAGCAGGGTTGAAATGATAAAGCACGTTAAAGGGGATTTTCTCTCATTAAAGCGTCCGGAGGCAGTACTTACAAATGAGCGCTTCACAACCGTCTTCGATGAAGGCGAATTCAAGGTTGCAGTAGTCCAGATTGCCTCCAGGCTCGTCCGAAGGATTGAAACGTACCTCGTCGAGAATCAGATCGTAAGAAGAGGCCAGCGAATGGGGATGATAAAGTTCGGATCGCAAGTCGATCTGGTTATCCCTAAGCTAAAGAATGCCAGGATTAGGGTGCGCCCGGGCGATGAGGTTATAGCTGGAGTATCGGTGTTGGTGGAATACGAAAGCAACCTTAAATATGAGAGTGATCTTAGCGAAGAAGACGTAGCCGATTTGCAAGTAATCTAGCCCAGCATAACAAATTTACAATGACAGGTGCCTGTCATTGCAAGCAATTATTAGTTTATCGCTCGAGCAATTATTAGTTTGTCACAGAGATTTTGCATTTCAAGTTTTAGCTGGTAATTGGGCTCTGCAATGAGTTATCACATGTCATTCTGAGGAGCAAGCCGGTAGGTGAGCGACGAAGAATCTCAAACGCTAGCTTAACGCAACAGATATGAGATCCTTCGCTTCGCTCAGGATGACAGATTGGCTGGGATTGCAAACCCTGTGTCATCGCGAACGGAAAAAAATGATGTAGGCAGCCAATAGCCAAATAGCCAGTGGCCAACGAGTGGACAGGGGATTAGGTCTGAGCCCCCTCTCCCTTGACGGGAGAGGGATGGGGTGAGGGTGAAAAGCTGATAGCTGACGGCTGATGGCTGATAGCTTTATTGTCATAGCGGCAAAGCAATCTCAATTATCCATAACTGTACAAAGCAGTATACGACAGCGACTAAGGGGGTTACATGCGCTATAGCAGAGTTCTAATAGTGAATCCAGAATCTCATGGGGAATGGAAGGGAATAAGGCCTCACATCGGCCTAGGTTACTTAACACAGGCCCTTCAGGACAGAGGCATTGAATACGACTACCTGGATATGAATTTTGGCTATACCTACAAGCAGCTGCAGGAGAGAATAGAAAAGTTTAAGCCAGAATTAATCGGCTTGAGCCTTCTTTCTATGGAGTACAAGAAATTCTACCGCTTGATCGCACAGATTAAGCGGAATAACCCCGATATTCCCATAGTTGCTGGCGGCCCCCACGTTACCATCCTTAAGACAAAGGTTTTAGAAGACTGCCCGGAGCTCGACTACGGAGTGATCTTCGAAGGAGAAGATGCCCTCTCTGAGCTCTGCCTGGGAGATGATGTAAGGGGTATCAAGAACCTGATACATAGATCTGATGGAGCCATCGTGCAAAACGAGCAACGCGAATTTAAGATGAACCTGGACGAGCTGTCATGGCCCCGCTATGAGAAATTTGAATTAGAGAAATATGTTCCGGAGGTTGAGATTTACTCGAGCAGGGGGTGCCCACACGAGTGTATATTTTGTCCTAATCGCTTGATAAGCCCAATCTATAGAGCAAGGAGCCCGAAGCACGTCGTCGATGAGATGCAGTACTGGTATGAGAAGGGCTACCGCCAGTTTAACTTCGATGATGACAACTTTAACTACGTAAGAAGCAGGGTCTTTGCCATCTGCGATGAGATCGAGCGCCGGGGCCTGAAAAATCTCTTCTTAAGGTGCTCAAACGGAATCCGTGCCGATCGTGCGGATAGAGAAATGCTCGTCCGCATGAAAGAAGTCGGGTTTCATTATATAGCCTTCGGAGCAGATGCTGGCAATAACCGCATGCTTGAAATAGTTAAAAAGGGAGAGACGATTGAAGATATCGAGCGGGCAGTAAAGAATGCCTGCGAGCTAGGCTATGATACGAAGCTTCTCTTTGTGGTTGGGACGCCCCAGGAGGCATGGGACGATGTTGAGGACAAAGTTAGGCTTAGCAGGAAATACCCGGTAAAAGATGTTCACTTTTACAACATAATTCCATATCCCGGAACCGAGCTTTTCGATTGGATAAAAGAGAAAGGGTACTTCTTGAGGGACCCAGCTGATTACCTAAATGATGTCTCTGTTCTTGAAAATACACCGGTTTTTGAAACACCTGAGCTGCCAGCAGCTAAGAGAAAAGAACTCTTTAACTATTTAAGATCAGTGCAAAATGAGGTTCACAGAAAAGCTATCACTAGCATGTTTGATGATTACGGTGTGCTCGGCAAGGTCGCTGGATATATACTCGCAAACCAAACAGCGGAAAAACTGTTCTACCAGAACTTTGCAGTTCGGAGGTTTGCCGAAAGGTTGAGGTATAAAAAAGCGGTTCAGAAAGCTAGCTAAGCTGGTCGGGGTTACTACTTAATTTGATGCAAAGGTGATGTATTGATCGGAAAGTTTAGCATAGCTGCAGTCGGTGTATTAATCATTTCATTCGGTATCTTTGGGCTCTTAAGTGCCGCCGAAAAATCAGGACTTCCCCAAAGTCAAGTGGTATTAAGGGGAGTTCCTTACCTATTAGTTCTTATATCTGGCTATGGTGTAGTCGGCAGGCAAGATTGGGCTCGCATGATGATTGTTGCTATAAGCATTCTCGGCCTCGCGCTGCAGGTGTTTGAAATAAGCATGAGCCTAAATTTTAAAGACATGGCTGAAGCCTTGCTTTTTATGTTTTTTATATTGTTCTTTATAAGTAAACCCATTAAAGCAGAATTTAACCGGTAGTTTTAGAATGTTATCAATTAATAAACGTAGTAGTGCTTACCTTTTGTCACTGCGAGGATCCGCCCACCCGAAGGTGGGTAGTTTAAAGAAGAAATCTATGGTGCTATTTAATCTGTCATTGCGAGCCCCTCACCCACTGAAAGTGGGTGGCTTAAGGAAGGACACTCCTGGTAAAAGAAGTGTGTCCTTAGGAGGAGCGATAGCGACGTGGCAATCTTAAATACCCTCGTCTCTTACCCTCACTGACCGGAGACTGCGGACTACCTTCTGCAGCACTTTGGCACTGTTTTCTCCCTTGATGGGGGAGGGTAAGAAGCTGATGGCTGATAGCTTTACTGATGGAAAAGAGATTGCCATGCTCCCTTCGGTCGCTCGCAATGACAAACTGTTATTGCAAGGCAAGGCCCAATAGGGTCGCAGTCCTTAAGCCGAAGGTGAAGGGGCTCAACGAAGCAATCTCATATAGCTGCTGTCTTACTTTTACTGGATGAGAACTAAAGCATAACAATTGTTATCTTATAGTGTACGATTGGATATTAATAGTGAACAATAGAAGCGAGTTAGGCCTGCTTCATGTATATACGGGCGATGGGAAAGGTAAAACAACAGCCGCAATTGGGCTTGCGCTAAGGGCAGTGGCCAGCGGACTGCGCATCTGTATTATTCAGTTTATGAAAGCCAGGGGTGAGGAATCGGGGGAGATCAGAGCGATAAAGCGCTTTGAGAATGTATCGGCGTCCCGATATGGCGAGAACCTCCTGGAGAAGGATCACGCCCCGGTTGATGTCATAAAGAGTGATATTTCGAAGGGCCTCGAAGCGGCGATCAGGGCTATAAAGGACGAAGAGTGCGATATCTTAATACTGGATGAGATAAATGTCGCACTCTCGATGGGCTTGGCCAACAAAAGAGAGGTACTGAAGGTGGTTGGCCTGTGCAAAGGAAGTGTAGAGCTTGTGTTGACTGGGCGCGGAGCCGACCAGGAGCTCATCGACATCGCCGACTACGTTACCGAATTTAAGATGGTAAAACATCCTTTTGGGGTCGGGATAACGGCAAGACGGGGGATTGAGTATTAGCTGATGAGTCATGTTAGGATGCCGGGCAGCTGTGGTGAGTTCGTACAGGGAATTATTGATGGGGTTGATCTTCATATAACGTGCCCGATCGATAGATACTCCAAGGTTTATGCATCCCGCATTGGGGGTGGGG